>NZ_JBGOOD010000074.1:0-20124 GCF_041439475.1 Vibrio sp. 1S139 | reverse complement strand
AAGCCTTTTTTCTATCTAAATAAACAAGTTAGCTCTTAAGATCCTGTCTATGTAGCTAGCTTAACTTAAGTCACGATTACTTAATGTTAAGGAATGCAGCGCCACGAACGCCGCCTGAATCACCGTGCTTCGCTTTGATGATCTTTGGACATTTCGCTACAGACAGTAGGTATTTAGGGATACGCTTTGGCATCTCTTCGTAGATAAGTTCGAAGTTTGAAAGACCGCCACCCAATGCAACTACGTGTGGATCAAGACCGGTAAACAGGTTCGCGAAACAGATAGCCAATAGCTCCATGAAACGATCAACGTGCTCAGCCGCTTTTGCTTCACCTTCGTTGTACGCTTGAATGATCTCGATTGCTTTCTTCTTCTCGCCGAAGTAGTGCTCGTAAATCAATTCAAAGCCACGACCTGATAGGTAGCTGTCTAGACAACCTTTCTTGCCACAACCACAACCGAGTAACGGTGCGTTGTCGCCAAGGTGGAACCAAGCATCAATAGGAAGACGCATATGGCCCAGTTCACCAGCAACGTGGTTACGACCAGAGAACACTTTGCCTTCGTAAACTAACCCGCCACCAAAACCAGTACCTAGAATTAGGCCTGCTACTGATGGTTCGTCTTTAAGCTCGTCATCCCACGCTTCTGAAAGCGCAAAGCAATTCGCATCATTTTCAATTTTCACACTACGACCAATAAGTGCTTCTAGGTCTTTACGTAGTGGTTTCCCCGTTGAAGCTGGCACGTTAACAACCAGCATTGTGCCGTCGTCAGCATCTTCCATACCAGGAAGACCAAGACCAACTTTACCTTCGCAAGAAAATTCACTGTCGTACTTCTTCACCAAACCGGCAATCGTATCAAGTAGCAGTTGATAATCTTCAGTAGGCGTTGGTACGCGTTCTGTTGCTACTCGCTCAAGTTTTTCATTGAACGCACCAAATTCAATTTTTGTGCCGCCAACATCGAAGCCGTAATACATGAAATCTCTCCAATTTTTCCCTAAATTCGGGCAAATAAATTTTTCAAATTAAACATCTAGGACGCATTATCCATAACACTCCCCCTACAAACCGTGATGGATAACAAACTTATCTCGTGTTCGAATCTGTTTGAACAACAAGTCAGCACAAAGCGGTTAAAGGTTAGAGTGACGTCTCATTTTTAGTGTGCTCTATGAAAGCGTTCAGGCTTGGTTTGGTTGGATCGGACTTATAACGCGTCTTACTTAGCATGTAGCTTTCACGAAATGTCTCAAACCACAGCTGTAAAGTCTTTGCGCCCTGCTCTTCACCAGCCTGTTTCAAAACCAAGCTCGCTACTTCTGCAGTCGAGAGATGTTGTTCGTTGTCTGACTTACGCATCATGTATTGCGAAACCGATTCTGGTTCGATCGACAACACCGGTAAGTCTTGCAGATACTCTGAACGACGGAAAATACGTCGTGCTTCACGCCAACTACCATCAATAAAGATCAGCAGCAACGTCTTGTTCGAATCTCGCATTTCAGCAAGATCTGCAACCACACGCGATTTGTCATCGGTATAATCTTCAGGAAAGACCACGACTGGCTGATATTTATCGTCTTTCAGCACATCAAGCATCTCTTGATTCGGTTCAGTGCGGTGCCAAAGGTAGGCATAGCTGTCTTTAACGGTATCAAGGATTAAACGGCCTGTATTACTTGGTTTGAGTATTTCGTTGTCCGATAAGATCAACATGGTCGCGACGTTCGTATTTACGTCTGGTTGATGTTCACAGATACAGCTGTCTTGTTTGATTTTACAGAACTCACATCGAACCACTTTACACCCGCGCGCGTTAAACGGCTTGGTAGAAAGAGACAAACGGTGTTGATATAAACGGTGAAAAGCGTGGATTCTCATGGACAATAACGATAAATCTAGAAAAGTGGCACGATTGTACTTACAGTGTCCCTAGAATGATAGAAGGAATTCCCATGCAAGACCCATCACTGCTTCGCCTTGTTTTCTTTATTAGCGCTTTTGTTTTGTGTGCGTTGTGGGAATATCGTGCGCCAAGAAAAACGTTGACTCAAAATAAATGGTTTCGTTGGGGAAATAACTTCTCATTAATGGCGCTTAACAGTGTTTTATTGGCGACATTAATACCTGTTGCGGCATTTCAAGCGGCACTGATTGCGGAACAAAATCAATGGGGTCTGTTCAATAACATTCGCCTACCCTTTGAAATCACCGTGTTCCTTTGTGTCGTGTTATTAGATCTTGCCATTTACACTCAACATTTAGTCTTCCACCGTATCCCTGTCCTGTGGAAACTTCATCGCGTCCATCATGCCGATTTAGATATCGATGTCACAACTGGTACCCGCTTCCACCCCATCGAGATGATTTTATCTATGTTAATTAAAGTCGCGTTGATTTTCGTATTGGGTGTGCCCGCACTAGCGGTTGTGATATTCGAGGTTGTGCTTAATGTGAGTGCTATGTTCAATCACAGCAACGGTCGTTTACCTTTATGGTTCGACAAGCAGCTTCGTAAAGTGATTGTCACGCCAGATATGCATCGAGTGCACCATTCAGTGATCGTCAAAGAGACCCACTCTAACTTTGGGTTCTTCTTATCAGTTTGGGATATCTGGTTTAAAACGTATCGTGCTCAACCCAAGCTTGGTCACGATAAGGTAAGCATCGGTGTACCAGAAATACGAGACGGAAAAGAACAAAGGCTCGACTTGATGTTACGCCAACCATTCGCTTCCTTCCCTCATTCGAAAGACAAGACCTAACGCCTCAAGAAAATAATAAAAAATGGCGCAAACTCATAAGAGATTGCACCATTTTTATATGCGTAGCTTCTCACCTTTCAGCGGCAATTCCCACTTCCGGACGACGTTGACACACTTACTTCAATACGTACTTATGAAGCATAGCTTGTTGGTGCCCTGCTATCTCTCCGACTTGCTCTGAACTCTCGATCATAGATTCAAGTTGCAGCTTAGTATTTTCGCCCTGCTCAGATACTCGAGTGATTGAATGGGTAACATCGACAGTTGCACGAGCTTGTTCTTCGGTAGCCACCATGATTTGCTCAACACGCCCTTTGATCTGGCTAACCGCAAATTCGATTTTCTCGAAGGCCTGCTTTACATCGCCACTGGTTTCCAGTACATTCGCCATTTCGCTTCTCGATTCCGTTACAGAAGCACGTGAGCGATCAGCTGCCGCTACTAGCTCGTTCATCATGTTGCGAATATTGGTGGTTTGTTGGGAGGTACCACTCGCCAGTTTTCGCACTTCATCGGCAACCACTGCAAACCCGCGGCCTTGATCTCCCGCTCGCGCTGCTTCTATTGCGGCATTCAATGCGAGTAAGTTGGTGTTTTCAGCAATACCACTGATCACGTCGACCATTTCACGAATCTGTTTCACTCGACCATCCAAGTCAGCCATCGACTCTTCACTCATGCTAAGAGAGTGCTCAAGCGCTTGTAATCGTTGTTGGTTAAGGCCAACCACTTGGCTGCCATTCACTGACTCATCTTCTGCTATTTGAGTATCGTCGTTCGATGCGTTAGAGATACGAGCAATCTCACCAATCGATGCTTCCAGCTCCGTAATGGTGGTGATCATATTCTGTAGCGATTCGTTCTGCTCGTTCAAGCTTGAATTGGTTTGCTCTGCGGCGTCATGGCTTACTTCAGCCGTTTGATAAAGCGTCTCACAGTTGCGCGTTACTAAACGAACTTAGTCCGCGGTGGAATCAACGACCGTATTGAGTTTTGAAGTGATAACTTGCAGCTCTAGCGGCCCGAGTAGTTCACTCTGTTTAGAGAAATCGTGATCTGCAAGTGAACTCAACTGGTGAGTAATGTTTTTAAGCCCTTTATTCATCCAACGGCGTAACACGAACCATGAAATCACAATGATTACGGCAATCACTAGCCCGCTGATAAACAACACACGATCAATATTGGTGATGGTTTGATTTACAACCAGTTCACTTTCATCAATCAGGTGGGAAGCGGTAGAAGACAACTGATTCAATGTGCTTATGACTGTATTAGCGAGGGTGATAACTTGCGTTAAGTTCTGTTCTTGCTGCTGAACCAGTTCGAGTTTCAAGAGGATCTGTTTGATTACGCCTTCTTCGGTAAAGCCTTCCTTCACCATTTCGTAAGGCGCCGTCAAGCTCGCGAACTCAGCGATGTCTGGATGCCAATCGGCAAAATCGCTGTAAGCCAAGTTAAGGCCTGCGATTCGGTTTCTCAATTGACGGTATTCGTCTTGTGCTTTATCAATGTCAGATTGCATCATCAACATCAAGAAGGTGTTCGCCATAGCAGACGCACTGGATGTAAATCGGTTCGCTGCATCGCTCGCTTCTGGGTTGTCTTCAACCAAGAATGAGCTGATTCGATTCATTTCTGGTCCTATAGATCCAACGCCATAACGGAACTCGCCCATTTTACTGTCGACCAGATTTTGCTTACTTTGAATCTCAATCTGCGCCAGCAATACCGTATTAGTCATAGCTTGCAGTTGAGCCATGTCATCGACAAGGATTTGTTGTTGCTCTAAAGAGATCGCATCAGGAAAAGATTGGGAGATAAAAAGAAGTTCCTCTAGCGTGGTATTACTCTCTGTCGCGAGTTGGTCAATTGAGCCCCTTGTGGCATTCAGTGTATCTAAGTCGGTTGATTGGGTGCTGTAAGTGAGAAGTTTTACTTGTTCTAATACGCTTTGCGTTAATTCGGCATTATGTAGAGCAAGGGGTAATGCTTGTTCCGAGAGTGCATCAAAATGTCCCCCGACCCGTTCAACGCCCCGAATGCTAACCATTGATAAAAAAGTAACAAGTAAAAGAATGGAAATAAATACAGCAGTGACGGTTTGAATGAGCGAGAATGTATAACGTGAGGGTTTTATTGATAAATTTGTGTCGGGCATGTGAAATCCAGTTTGACTACGAAAAGAGATATCCTTAAGTTAGGTCGTATACTAGAAGTCCTTGATGACGTTTTTATTTCAGTTTTTTGTCAGAAGAGTTACATATGAAAATCAGAAAAATGGCTGTAGTTACAATAACTTTAGCAACATTGGCTGCTTGTAGCTCGTCACCTTCGCCTTCTCAGCTTAGTCAAACCGCACAGAAACCCCTATCAAAGTCAGAACAATTGACTACAAACGCTTATATGAGCGTGTATGAACAGTGGAAAGGCGTGCCATACCATTTCGGTGGGACCTCATTTCGAGGTATAGATTGCTCTGCTTTTGTTCAAATCGCCGTGCAAAATGCGACTCAACAAGCTCTACCAAGAACCACAAAAGACCAGAGTAAAAAGGGAAAAGAAATTGCGTATGGGCAGGCAACAAGCGGTGACTTGGTGTTTTTCAAGACTTCGATGACGGTGCGACATGTAGGCGTTTATTTAGGAAACAACCAATTTCTACATGCCTCGACATCGAAAGGTGTCATTATTTCTAGGTTAGATAACCCTTACTGGGCATCCAAGTTTTGGCACTTTAGGCGTTTATAGCGGTTCGAAAGATAAACCGCTGAGCGAGGTAACTCTAGAAAGATACGACTTAAACGCCCGTTGTTATTATGCTGATTAATTACGACGATAAATGAGCAAACAAACCGTTAATCGTATTTAGCAACAGCAGTATCAAACAGGTTCTTCACTAACGCGATGTACTCATCGAGGAATACAATTTGTTCGTTAGTCGCTTTCTTAGCCCACACACCCGCTAATACTTCACCAAGATCCGCTACTACGGCATCTGCTTCTTTCAAAAGTTGAAAACGAACGCTCGAATGCAACTCTGGGTTTTGCTCGAAAATAGCCATGATGTTTGTTGAAATCATGTCGGTAACAATGTCTTCGACACTTTCGTTTCCAGTATCACCATTACTATTGGTAAACACATCAAGGTTGAATGATAGGTGCTCGATTAAAGCCAAATAGCCATCGGTTTCTACAACCACAATAATTCTCCGTTTTAAGCTCTAGAGCAGATTAATACGTACTTGCCTAATACTATGTAAATGAAGCTATTTGTCATCACTTTATTGCCCAAAACTACATTTAAATGATCCTAGTTAGTATTTCAGCTTAAAATTAAATCGATATAGCTTTATGTGGTATACCTGCCTACTTACGACATAAGTAAATTCACGCTAAAGAAGTGTAAGACAAACTTTGAAGCAAAGTATTGCGCCAGTTAACAATAGCCCTTTCAACTTACTCTAAAAGCTCATTTGATTTAGTCGCTAGACAATAACAAGCTCAAACCTCTTTTCCAGTTTGTGGCGTTCAAAACCGTTTCGATTGTGAGACCAGTTCCAAACTATTTCATCACGTCAGGTTTTCAATTTATGTTTGTATTTCAAAGAGCTTGAATCAGTTCGAGTTCACAATTCGGCCAATTGATTCTACGTAAGATGAAGAAGAGCTAAGAACATTGACGAGTGCGTCTATAAATTGTTCAGATTTATCCTAAACTATTGCTATTAAACAAACAGTATTTCTAACCTTCAATCTTTTTAACTTTCAGTCTTTGAGGATTTCCTATGTGGCAGGCCATTTCTCAACAACTTTCAGATACTCTTCTATTTAACTTTCAGATTACTGAACGTACCAAGGTTTCTGGTGGCGACATTAACGATTGCTATATGATCAGCGATGGTAATGAGCGTTACTTTGTGAAAGTGAATCAGCGAGAATTTTTACCTAAGTTTGAAATTGAAGCTGAGAACTTACGCTTGTTAAGAGAAACCTCCACTGTTTACGTTCCTGAGTTGGTGCTTATTGGCAAAACCAAAGAGTGCTCGTTCATTATTCTGAATTACTTGCCGACCAAACCGCTCGAGACGGGCAACAATAGCTTCGATTTCGGCGTTCAGCTTGCGCGGCTTCATCAATGGGGCGAGCAAAAAGAGTTTGGTTGCGACCAAGACAACTATATCGGCAGCACACTTCAACCCAACCCTTGGCATAAGAAATGGGGTCGCTTTTTCTCTGAGCAACGCATTGGTTTCCAACTGCAACTGCTCAAAGAGAAAGGCATCGAGTTTGGTGATATCGATGACATCGTTGATGTGGTGAATATGCGTCTTGCTGGCCACAACCCTCGCCCTTCTTTGCTTCATGGGGATCTTTGGAATGGCAATGTTGCTAACTCTGCGTTTGGCCCAATTTGCTACGACCCTGCTTGTTACTGGGGGGACCATGAGTGTGATTTGGCGTTAACTGAATTGTTTGAAGGTTTCCCTAAAGAGTTTTATGAAGGTTACCAGAGCGTCAATCCACTCGACGTTGGCTATACTGATCGGAAAGACATTTACAACTTGTACCATCTTCTTAACCACTGCAATCAATTTGGCGGCGAATATTTAGCACACACTGAAGCATGCATTCAGAAGATACAGGCCGTTTAATACCAATTACAGCTGTTTATAACCGAATACGATTGGTATCAGTTACAGTGAGGAGAATTTGCCATGCATAAATACACAGAGAAACATGTCTCCTGTCCGCATTGTGGGCACGGTATTAACATCACGCTTGATGCATCTAATGGTAGCCAAGACTTCTATGATGATTGTCCAGCGTGTTGCAATGCCATTCATTTGGATATGCAGGTTGACGAAGTAAGAGACAGAATCAACCTTTCGATTGATGCCGATGATGAACAAGTATTCTGACAATCAGTTTCTCGTTTAAACCATGATCAAAAAAGAGCACCCCACGTGCTCTTTTTTAATTTGGTCATCGGTGTGATTTTATTGCCACCGATTCAATGCGCTTAGTGGCTATTTCTGGTTCGCTAATACACGCTCGACAGTATCAACAATTGCCTGCGTTTGTGGATCGAACTCAATGTTTACTTGGTCGCCTACTTCACGGCCGCCAAACAGAGTACGATTCAGTGTTTCTGGGATCAGGTGAACAGAGAAACGGTTCTCTTCCACTTCACCAATCGTCAATGAACAACCATCAACGCCGATGTAACCCTTACTCAGCACATACTTCATTGATTCTTGAGGCAGCTCAAACCAAAGCGTACGGTTGTTTTCTGTTTTAATCACATCGACTAGGTTAGCCATCAGAGTAATGTGGCCAGACATGCTATGCCCACCAATTTCGTCACCAAACTTTGCTGCACGCTCAACATTCACTTTGTCACCAACATTCAGCTGACCTAAGTTCGTCAATCGCAATGTTGCTTGCATTAAATCAAAAGCAATCTGGTTGCCAGAAATTTCCGTTACCGTTAAGCAACAACCGTTATGAGCTACTGAAGCGCCAATTGCTAACCCCTCAACCATTTCGTCACTTAACTCAATGGTATGAGTTTGAAACAACTCTTTTTTGTTGATAGCAACCAGTGTTGCCATGCCTTGAACGATACCTGTAAACATAAGATTCCTATTTAGCATTCTAGTAACAGTTTTTCATAGCAGTTATTGTGACATTTCTTTATGATTCGTCCAGTGGAAGCTTAAGATCATTGTCTCTGATTCCTTCAGAATGTCCTTTCCTACACTATTATTCTAATTTTCCCTCTTATTTGGAGTTGTTTGTGCATCGTTACAAAGAAGAATCCTCGAATCTAATCAAACTTGCGACCCCAGTATTGATCGCATCCGTTGCACAAACTGGAATGGGTTTTGTTGATACCGTAATGGCCGGTGGCGTAAGTGCTATCGATATGGCGGCGGTTTCGATTGCAGCAAGTATCTGGCTACCATCAATCCTATTTGGTGTTGGTCTATTGATGGCGTTGGTTCCTGTCGTTGCACAACTGAATGGTTCTGGTCGACAAGTAAAAATTCCATTCGAAATTCAACAAGGCGCATTTTTAGCGCTCGTCATCTCCCTTCCAATCATTGGTGTGCTTTTTCAAACACAATTGATATTGGAGTGGATGGACATTGAACAACTCATGGCGGAAAAGACCATCGGCTATATGAATGCGGTGATGTTTGCTGTACCTGCGTTTTTGTTGTTCCAAACATTGCGAAGCTTTACCGATGGTATGTCTTTAACCAAGCCTGCGATGGTGATTGGTTTTATTGGCTTGCTATTAAACATCCCGCTGAACTGGATGTTCGTATACGGAAAACTTGGTGCTCCTGCTCTGGGTGGTGTTGGCTGTGGCGTTGCAACGGCTATCGTATATTGGGTGATGTTTGCACTACTGTTCGCTTACGTTTTAACATCAAAGCGTTTGGCGAAAATCAACATCTTCGGTACGTTCCATAAACCGCAACTTAAAGCTCAAATTCGTCTGTTTAGACTTGGTTTCCCTGTGGCGGCCGCTATCTTCTTCGAGGTAACTCTGTTTGCGGTGGTTTCTCTGTTAGTTGCACCATTGGGTTCATTGATTGTTGCCGCGCACCAAGTCGCGATCAACTTCTCTTCGCTGGTCTTCATGATTCCAATGAGTATCGGTGCAGCCGTGAGTATTCGTGTTGGCCATAAGTTGGGCGAAAACAACACCGAAGGTGCGAAGATCGCGACACACGTGGGTATCATTGTTGGTTTAGTGACAGCCCTTATGACAGCGGCGTTAACGATTCTGTTTAGAGAACAGGTTGCATTACTTTACACAGAGAACACGGCAGTAATTATGGTTGCAATGCAGTTGCTGTTGTTCGCGGCGGTTTATCAATGTACTGACGCCATCCAAGTTATCGCTGCGGGTGCTCTGCGTGGCTACAAAGACATGCGTTCAATCTTCAACATCACCTTTGTGGCTTACTGGTTGCTTGGTCTTCCTATCGGTTACATCTTGGGTATGAAAGATTGGATTGTTGACCCTATGGGTGCGCACGGCTTCTGGATTGGTTTCATCGTCGGTCTAACGTCAGCCGCGATTATGCTGGGTATGCGTCTACACTGGATGCACAAGCAGGACGATGACGTTCAGTTAGAATTTAGTTCTCGCTAGATTCGTACTCGCTAAGTCGGTCTATCTGATTTCGAATAAAAAAAAGAGCTCTGATTTTCAGGGCTCTTTTTCGTTTAATGGTCAGGTAGATCGTATCTGCCTTAATATTCACTCTTCTCTCGAACAAAGCGCGCAAACTTGGGTTTTCCGTTTTGAGTAAAACCATTGTAACGAAAGGTAATACGGCTGCCGATCTCTGGCGGTGCGAGTCTTATTTGGTCACTGAACCCGCTGCCTATATAAAATTCCACACCCTCTTCTGTGTGAACCAAGATTGAACCCATCATCCCTTTATACTTCCCTGTCCCACCCTTGTAGCCAATAACTGTGGCTTCGGCATCATGATGCCTTTTCAGTTTTAACAAATCATTACTTCGGCCTGCTTGATAACGACTGGTGATTTTTCTAAGCATCAAACCTTCGCCATTACGCTCATCGACATTATCAAGTTGATGAAACAAAGCCTCTTCACTGTGAATTGGTACATGTTCTATGTAGCTGACATGAGATTCTCCAATCACGCTTACCCAATGCAAAATGTTGTAATAGCGCTTTTGATAATCTCCCGCAGCGCCTGGCATGTCAAACAGCATGAAATCGATTTGGCGCCATGCTGTGTCACTCGGCGTATGATCGAGAACGGTAGATTGAACAAGGTGGAACTTGCCCCTTCCTGCCCACAACTCTCCTTCGAGATGGACCTTAGGCAAGTTTTCAGTAAACCACTTGGGTGAGTAAATGCGATTACCATTGCGTGTATAAAGATGTTGTCCGTCCCAAAGAGCCCGAATCCCATCAAGCTTTTCACTCTTCCAGTATTCAGAAACATCAATGCCTTGTTGGTATGTATTGGCCAGTACCAAATGGTCGGGAGGTAAATAGGATGAATGAGAAGAAAGCGAACACGCCCATAGAGTTGCTATCGCCAATTTAGTTAATCTCATCATCTGCTCCGTATTGATATCTGTAGTAGTCAACAAACGCCTTTAATCCTAAGCGTTCTGACACGTAGGTAGACAACCTTTGCTAGAAGATGCGATCCACTCATCAACCTTATCTAACCTTTTCATTTATTCATTAAATTAATGACCTATAACTCTCATATATTCCGCCGTTTTTAGTTCTCATATTGAGAAACGTCTTTTCTCAATTTGAGATAGGAATTCGTACTAAACATAAATTATTGAAAAATAACAACATAAAAGTTGGCACATTCAGTGCAGTTGTCCATACATACTTAAAAGGAGATATCGCTATGGAACTACGTAAGACTGATTTAAACACAACGACACTGACACTTTCTATTTTCGGTGATCTGGATGCAGCAGGCAGTCGTGATGCACAAACCGACATCGATGATGTGATTTCTAACGATGGTCACCCTGAAATCGAAGTTGATTTTAGCCAGGTTGAGTTTTTAGATTCATCTGGTGTTGGCGCGATTGTTTATATGTTCAAACGTCTGACTGAGCGCGAACGCAACATGCGACTTGAAAATGTGACTGGTCAGCCTCTTGAAATTATGAACCTACTACGTATTGGCCACGCTATCCCAGTAAATTCAAAAAATCCTGCAAATTCATGAAGACCCACTAAGCTAGAAGTAACAAAAAATAATAAGAAAAATTAGAAACATAGGACGTTGGCATGAAAATACTGAAAAACTACATAGCCCTTTCTCTGTCCGCTCTCGTTCTGGGTGGCTGTACTAGCTATCCTGAACAAGGCACAGGGGGTTTGGCTGAAAGTTACGATTCTATTAACTATCAAAACTCAGACTTCTCTCCTGTCATGCCAGACGAGCCTCTTGGTCCAGAACATGGATTACGCTTTGATTGGCAGCTCGCTAAATTGCACCTTGATGCTTTGATCCAAGAAGGTGCTCGTTGGTGTTTCCCAGCTGCTGTTGTTCAAGCAATCGAAAAGCAAAATCGTATTGCTCGTGAACTTCAAGGCGGTCTACTACTGGATGCAGCCAACGACTTAGTGATCCAAAGAAAACGCCTAAATGAACTTGAGGTCCAACTGGATTACGTAACTTCACAAGCCCGCTGTGAGCCACCAAAAAATGAAAATCAATTTAGAATGCAACTGTCGGTTATTGAACAGTTGTATGACCTGCTTAATGTTGACAACCAATTTGCGGAAAACTCGACTGAAGTAAATCCTAAATATATGGGAAGACTGGCCGAGGCGACCACTTTACTTAAAGAACACAAATCCCTAGACCTTGTTGTTACCGGCCATGCTGATGCAACGGGTGCCGAAGAATACAACGACAAGTTAGCACTTGGACGAGCGAAACAAGTCGAACGCTACCTGACTATTTTTGGACTAGGCGCTCAACGAATCAAAGCCGTCTCTGTTGGCGAAACCGTCCCTCTTTTTGAAGGTGAATCCGACGGCACGCGTTTAACGAACCGCCGAGTAAGTATTGAAATTGTCTCGCCTAAGAATGCCGAGAAAATGGGAGGTGGATTATGAAATCCTTGATCGCTTTTATCATCACCCTATCGTTATGCTTTGCGAATGTCGTCAATGCTAACGATGAGTTTTCAGACGCGGTTCAAGTCGGTGATCTAATCCAAGTTAACGTACCCGGTGAAAGTACCTTAAACACGGGGTTCCAAGTGGATAAGCGTGGCCGTATTACTCTTCCAGAAGTAGGCGCTGTGTTTGTTGCGGGTTACGACAGCGAACAGCTTAACAAAGTCGTTCTAGAGTCGCTGGCAACCGCTTACAAAGATCTTTCGAACGCTTCAGTGTATGTAAAAGAGCAGCAAATCATCATCTACGTGCAAGGTTATGTAGAACAGCCTGGCGAATACACGCTCTCATTAGGTTCTAGCATCCAAATGGCACTTTACGCTGCGGGTGGTTTACGCCCGGGCGCGCAACTGGATAAGCTGATTCTTAAGCGAGGCGCAGATAAGAAAGAGTTTAACTACAAACGATTCCTTGATTCAGGAGACGAGTCAGCATTACCTACTCTTCAATCACTGGATTCACTATTCGTTCCAGCTTCTCCATTAGTCGGTAACATCGAGCAAGAGTTTGACGCAGCAAAGCTTGCTAACTCAGGTGACAGTGCTGATTCTCGTAACTCCATCAAAGTGTTTGGTGAGGTGAACGCGCCGGGTTCGTTCACTTACAAAGAGAACACCGACCTTGTCGACGTACTTATGCGTTCGGGCGGCGTAACTCGTTATGCCAGTGTTGAGCAAATCCGAGTGATTTCGAACAACACCCCAACGCTATTCAACCTAAAACGTTACTTAGATTCTGGTGACGAAAGTCTGCTTCCAATTTTACGCCCGGGTGCGACCATTTTCGTTCCCAAGCAAGAAGAAGAGATCAAATCCGGCGCCAACATGGTTTACGTAATGGGCGAAGTCGCAGCCCCTGGTGCTTTTGAAGGCAAAAGAGACGCGACCTTTATGGATATCTTGGCGAATGCGGGCGGCCCAACTCGATTTGCAGAGTCACGACAAATCCGTGTTATCAAAGCAGATGGCAGAGTGCTTAAATTCGATTTAGCGGCTTACACTGAAGGCTTACCTAACTCTAACCCTCCTAGCATCAAAGCTGGTGACGCGATTTTCGTTCCCGAGAAAACCGACATGAACGAGAAGTCTTGGTTGAAAATCACGCCAGACAGAGCAGTTAACGTGATTGGTGAGGTGAATCGACCTGGTCGTATTGAATGGTCAGATGAAATGAATTTCATGGGATTATTGGCACACGTCGGTGGCCCTACGCTACGCGCTGACACATCGAAAATCGAAGTTGTTACTGGTAGAAAGCTAGTTGTGTTTAACCTTGATGATTTTATTCGAAATGGTGCGCCACGTGACCAAATGCCACAAATTCGAGCGGGCTCTATCGTGCGTGTTCACGACTTGCCACAAGATCCTTCAGACAATAAATCACAATGGGTTCGTCAAAGCTCTGATGCTTCGATCTACATCTTTGGACAAGTGAATGCACCCGGTCGTTACCGCTTCACCAAAGACATGCACTTCCTTGATATCTTGTCTGCGGCTGACGGTCCAACAAAGGATGCCGACATCCACAACGTTCGAGTAACGCATCGTGACAAAACCTATTCGCAAGTAAGCAAACTTAACTTATCACTGTACTTCGAAACCGGTGACGAATCGTTACTGCCAAACGTAACCACTGGCGACACGATTTACATCCCAGAGAAAGGCAAAAACTGGTTAGATACACCGAAAGAAGAAACCGTTCGTGTGCTTGGTGCGATTAACAATCCGGGGCGTTATGTGTTCAACGACAACATGACCATTCTAGATATTCTGGCAGAAGCAGCAGGACCTACCGACAATGCTTATGTAGAAAAAATTACCATCGTCAATATGTCTTGCTGCCAAGGTCAGGCTCGTACTTTTGACCTTGTTGAATTCAGCAAAACGGCGAACATTTACAACTTGCCGGTGCTACGCGCTGGTGACACGATTTACATCCCAGACCGTCGCGAAAGCTTTATTGAAAAAGCACGCGTCGGACTTGATGACATACTGCGTATCACGACCACCATCGTATTAATAGGAGCTTTATAATGACAATTTCAGCGACCCATGCCGAAGTCGAGCAACTGTATTTAGCTTCTGAACTTAACGGCCAAAAATCAATATGCGTCACCGCCTGCCATTCAGGTGACGGCGTAACATCTATTGCAACCGCATTAGCCGAGCGTTTTCTTCTTGCGGGTCATTCAACACTTTATGTTGATCTCAACTTATTCAACCCTGCTTTCAAAGATTTGAATATGCTAGAAGATAATCAGCAAGGTCAATTGATTGAACATGTTGAATCTCAGCGTACGTTTATCGGTGTACCTGCTCCACAAGTTGCTTCAACGCAATTGGCTTATAAAGATCCGACAACGTTACAAAACGTGGTCAACAAATGGTTAGAGAAATACGACAGAGTCATCATTGATACCTCACCGCTTCTCAACATAAACAAAGGCAACATTCCGGCTCAGTCTGTGGCGAGTGCTTGTGACAGCACATTGATGGTTGTCGCCTATGGTGAAACGTCGAGTCACCACCTAGAACAAGCGAAAAAGCTGCTTGATGCACAAAGTATCAACCTAATGGGCTGCGTGATGAACATGAAACAAAAGCCTAGCTTTGCACAAGAGATGGTCAGACAAATCAATCGAATGAAATTCATCCCCGCTAAGCTTCGCGATAGCTTGGCAAACAAGCTGTATCAAAATGAGTTTTTGAACCTTCCGATGTAACTTTCTTTTGCTACTTTCTGGCTGTCATTAAACCATGACAGCCACCTATCCTATTAGACTTCAAGCTCCAAAAGCTCTGAATAACTCAAAACCAAATTGGGTATTTTTGGCGAAGTTATTATTAAAAATAAGATTTTAAAAACCATTCAACGCATTTCACACACATCAATCATGGTCTTACCCCCTTTAAATTCCTTCAAAAATCAACAGCCCCACGCCTAACTTTAGCGGTAATGTGACACAGACGGTTAAAGTGCCATATAAATCGAATCAAAGATGGAATTCGTACGATTATTCCCTAAGATTATAAATAGAGGTGGTTTTTGACGAATTTGTAATAGTTTGACAAAGTTATCCGATGGCTGTTGAAACACAGTGGATGAATTGGCAAATCACACTTCACTGACTTCGCACGTTTATCTATTCAAACTTCACCCATCCCTCCTTCTGCTCAAATGGTTCAAATACACGGAAAGGATCACCATCGAGCAATTTAGATAATCAATTTACCTTGGTTACCTTAGTTGTATTATTAAAGAGAAAGGAAACTCAATATGAAATACAAGTTAAGCTCCGTATTTTTGTTAGTAGCAGCAGCCAGCGGTAATGCTAACGCTGGAGAATGTGGCAGCGTAACAATCGCAGATATGAACTGGAACTCTGCAACACTGATCGCCAATATCGACCAATTCATCCTTGAACATGGTTATGGGTGTGATGCTGAACTTATCCCTGGCGACACTATGCCAACAGGCACGTCTATGATCGAAAAAGGCCAGCCTGATGTTGCACCTGAACTTTGGAGCAACAGCTTAAAAGACGCATTAGATAAAGGTGTTGAAGAAAAACGTCTTCGCTACGCAGGTAAAGCACTTGTGAACGGCGGCGAAGAAGGCTTTTGGGTTCCAGCTTACCTAGTAAAACAGTACCCTGAAATGGCAACCATCGAAGGCGTACGCAAAAACGCAAGCTTATTTAAACACCCTGAAGACCCAGATACATCTGCATTCTACAGCTGCCCTGCAGGCTGGAACTGTCAGATCAGCGCCGGAAACTTGTTTAATGCTCTTGAGCTAGAAAACAGCAGTTTCACGATTGTTGATCCAGGCTCGAGTGCCGGCTTATCTGGCTCTATCGCAAAAGCTTATGAACGTGAAGAAGCTTGGTTTGGTTACTACTGGGCACCGACCGCTGTTCTAGGTAAATACGACATGGTTAAAGTCGACTTTGGCAGTGGCGTTAATGAGGAAGAGTTCCTTAACTGTACCACCAAAGAAGATTGTGAATCGCCAAAAGCAACCATGTACCCGCCTTCACCTGTCCACACGATTACCACTGAAAGTTTTGCGTCACGTGCTCCTGAAGCGTACGACTACTTTACTAAACGTGGTTTCACAAACGACAAAATGAACTCGCTACTTGCTTGGATGGAAGACAACCAAGCTGATGGCGAAGAAGCGAGTCTGCATTTCTTAAGTGAATTCCCAGAAGTATGGCACCCATGGGTTTCTGAAGAAGTGGCTAAGAAAGTTGAAGCTCAGCTGTAAGAGCTTGATTTAATAACAAGTAATTACGCTTCAACAATAAAACAGAAATAACGTCGCTATACTTGATGTTATTCATGATTCGGAGCCCTTTTCATTAGCGATTTTCTTATCGCATGGACAAGTGGCTCCGAACTATAAGGATATAAAATGGCTGACAGCAATTGGTTATCAAGCTTTCCAGAGATGGAACGCGGTGATTTACGAACCATAAAAAAGACGCTAGATGGCGCATACCGTGAATTTTCCCGTGAATACGGCGAAATGATTGAATCTCTCTTTGACCCTCTTCTTTCATTCCTCGTTTGGTTTGAAAAACTCCTTATCTCAACACCTTGGATTATAGTCCTGGCTGTGTGTACCAGCCTTGTCTACGCAGCAAGCCGTTCTTGGAAACTGGCTCTAGGCTGTGTTGCTTCTCTACTTCTCATTGGTTACTTTGGAATGTGGGAAGACACCATGCGGACGCTCAGTATCATCACTGTATGTACCTTGGTTTCGATATTCTTAGGCATTCCGATTGGTATTGCGATGGCTCGTTCAAATCGAGCGCAATCTATCGTTACGCCGATGCTCGATATCATGCAAACCATGCCTGCATTCGTTTACTTGATTCCAGTGGTAATGCTACTCGGCATCGGTAAGATTCCAGGGTTAATCGCCGTGGTTATCTACGCGATCCCGCCTGTAATTCGTTTAACTAACCTAGGCATACGCTTAGTTGATAAAGAAGTCCTTGAAGCCGCTACCGCTTTCGGTGCGAGCAAAAAGCAACGCTTATGGGGTGTTCAACTTCCTCTAGCAATGCCAACGATCATGGCGGGTATTAACCAAACCATCATGATGGCACTGTCTATGGTTGTTATCGCATCCATGATTGGTGTGAAAGGCCTAGGACAACCGGTTCTCAAATCGATTACTAACCAGTACTTCACATTAGGCTTGATGAATGGTTTCGCCATCGTTGCCCTCGCAATCCTTTTTGACCGCGCTTCACAAGCGTACGCAAGAAGAACTAATGCGCATTTAGGAGGATTCAAGCATGACTAAACCATTGATTGAAATTAGTGGTCTGTACAAGGTGTTTGGACCGAAACCAATGTCTGTTATGAACCGAGTTCAAAGCGGCGAACACAAAGATCAGATTCTTGCGGATACGGGTCATACCGTTGGTTTGAAAGAGATCAACCTTGAGATTAACCGTGGTGAAATCTTCGTTATCATGGGGCTTTCTGGCTCGGGTAAATCGACGCTGATTCGCCACTTCAACCGTTTGATTGACCCGACTCAAGGTAAAATCATGGTTGAAGGCATTGATGTGATGAGCCTCAACACTAAACAGCTAGAAGAGTTCCGTCGTCATAAAATGTCGATGGTATTCCAACGCTTTGGCTTAATGCCTCATCGCACCGTGGTTGAAAACGTTGCGTACGGGTTGGAAGTACAAGGCATCAAAAAAGAAGACCGTTTAGCGAAAGCCAACGAATGGTTAGAAACGGTGGGCTTAAAAGGTTACGGCAAGCAATACCCAGCGCAACTTTCAGGTGGTCAGCAACAACGTGTTGGGCTTTCGCGCGCTCTGTGTACTAACGCTGAAATCTTGTTAATGGATGAAGCCTTTTCGGCACTCGACCCTTTGATTCGAAGTGAAATGCAAGACCAGCTTATTGAACTTCAAGAGAAGCTTCATAAGACGATTGTTTTCATCACACATGATCTGGACGAAGCACTCCGCCTAGGCGATAGAATCGCAATTTTGAAAGACGGCGAGTTAGTACAACAAGGCACACCACATGAGATTCTGCTAAATCCAGCCGATGATTACGTGGAAGCGTTCGTGAAAGACGTAAACCGTGCTCGTGCACTGACCGTTGAAACCGTTATGCAGCCTCCTCTGTATCGAATCACATCAGAAACAATTGAAGGTGCTCTGGCACAAATGAAGATGCTTAAAAACGATTACGCTTATCACGTAACAGATGACGGCTATCAAGGCCTAGTCACACAAGAAAGTCTACAAGACGCCGTTGAAGATTCATCGGTACATGATTTTAGTGATGAGATATACGAAGAAGTCCCTGCCATCTTACCAGATGCGGTGATTGAAGAAGTGCTACCGGACACTATGTCTTGTGACTACTCTCTTCCAGTTGTTGATGAAGACGGTAATCTAAAAGGTGAACTCGAGAGAAGCGCTGTTGCTGATATCTTCTCAGAAAGTAGCGAGGAAGAAGTAGAAGCCGACCCAAAGCCAAAAATTGATAAAGCTTCGTAGTCCTACTTTTCGTGATTTAAACCACGGCTGTTTAAATTATCATTGTTTGGGTTATCGTTATTTGAGTTATTGCTATTTAGATTAGCCTAAACTACATAAACCGCTCTAAGACCACTGTTGTTATTTCACTGCAGTGGTCTTTTTTATTTGTATCGGGCTCGTTTTCTTCTGAGATCTACCCGCACCTTAGGCTTTATAGGCACCTAAGTTTATATTTCATAAGAGAAAACAAAATAAAATCAGTCCGTTAGGTTTGTCACAAACCCAATAGCAAGATGAGTGAGATGCCAATTAAATGCTCTATTTGTACGGCAACCAGTTGAAATTATTCTAGAAAATGACTAAAACTTAATAGTATTAACAGATATTAAGCTCAATAAAAGGACTTAGTTTGATGAATTCTACTTTAGCGTCAGACGCAGCTACAAATCTAAACTCACAACAAGTGAGCGAGCTTGTCGATGAAAGCGTTCTGGAGCAAATGATTCGCGATACAAGTGCGGACATTATCCCTATCTTGATCGACCATTATGTCGAAGAATCACAAACACGCTTGGTCGCTATAAAAGAGGCAGTCACGCAGAAAGACGCTCAAACACTTGAGTTCGAGGTCCACACTCTCGGCAGCACAGCGCTTTCGTTAGGTAATCGCCCTTTGGGTGAATTAGCTCGAGCTTTAGAAAAGCTATGTTTAGAACAGAGTCATGATGCGGCATTTCGACAAGTTGATGAATTACTAGAGCTCGCAGAGCGTTCAATAAAAGCCTTGCTTGAAAGGAAAGAGGCAGGCTTCAGCTAGCTTTGCATGTTCATTATCGGTATCAGATTAAAAACTCAAAACAGTCGTTATTAATATAGTCGCCATAAGATGGGCTCCATCATGAACAGCAATGCGAGAAGTTATACAGGCCGCTTCTTAAAAGATTGCATGTGGTAGATAACAAATACACAAGACTCGTATTGATGGTTGCATATCACTATGTTATTGATTGGTTAGGATAAAGTTTCAAAAGGAATACACAATGCGCCCTAAGGTATTGTTGAACGAAGCCGCTACGCGGCAGAGTAAAACGAGTGCGAACCATACTCTTG
>NZ_JBGOOD010000073.1:0-20891 GCF_041439475.1 Vibrio sp. 1S139 | reverse complement strand
TTGTGGATTTAGCACTATTAGATCATATTTGTTAACAAAGTGCGATCCCGCCCTGATACATACCCAAGATAAACACTTGAATTGATTTCCCGCATTTTTTTCAGAACGTCCATATCCATTGATGAATAAAAATAGTTTCTATAGGGGAGACTTTGTCTGGCCATTTCGTCGAGTTTAAACAAATCTTCCATGGAGCCATCTGATGTTTTTATTTCAATATTAAGGGGTTGTTCAATCGTTGCGTAATGGTACCAATCATTCACGGCTTCATTGAAATAAGCGGGACGATACCCATCTAATGTTCCGTCAGGGCTCCTTCCACTCAGAGAGTTCCACTCACTACTCTTCATACGACTCACGCGATATCGCTTACCATCACTACGAGCGGTTGCTCTTCCTGTTTCTATGTCGTGATGTACAACCCAATCTTTATCACGCGTCAGCATCACATCAATTTCTGCTCCATCAAAACCACTTACCGCCGCCATTTGAATCGCATTACGAGAGTTTTCAGCATAATTAGAGCTGCCACGGTGGGCGATAACATCAATAGGGCACTGTCCTTTGATGTAAGAGATATCCCCTCCCATGGTTTGATAAAGATTGCGCGATTTTAACGCCAACTGCATATCACGAAACATTTCTCGCCCCTCTGCTGAGTTATGATTCGAGATTAGTTTTGCATCTGCAGGTAATCCAAGCCCTCGCTCCAAGGTTGGTTGTGGTGGTGTTACTTTATCTGTAGATGAACATCCCTGAATAAGAGCAATAGTAGTGACAAGCAGCCCTCTTGAAAGCGTGGTTACACGTGAAGGTGGTGAAAACATGAGATCCTTATCCGTTGGTAGCTTATATGTGACATAACTGGGTTTCACACGCTGAGCACGACAAAGTCGGCCTCCAAGCACGGAGACCGCAAAGTGCTAATATATGATGACTCCAACCATTGATTTCGATTGTTGATATGTTGTTGGAGTGGACGTATTTAATGGTTTAATTTGATTGAAAGCAAAGGCTCAAAAACTCATAAATACAAATCATGATTACATTATTTCATCAAATAATAATTGAATAAGCCCTTGTTCATCTGGCATGTCATACCCCTTTCGACATGGATAAGCCAAACCATCTGTGAAGTTCAAAAACGAAAAGCTATTGTCTATGCTTTCGCTCCCCTCTTCATCCTGCCATGGTTCAATAGTACTGTTCTGTTTAGTCACGATATAACCACACGAATTGACAGGCATCTCGGTCTTACGATTTAAGACTATCTTATGATTGGAATTATTGTAGTGATTTACTCGAATCTTACCGGCTAACGCTAGATATATCGCCCCTGCGGCGCCCAAAAGCAAAGTATGGCCGATAACTTTACCTGTCGCACTCGCTACGGCGATTCCAACATTAGCAGTCGCACTCGCGATGCTTTGACCTCGGTTTCCATAACGGTCTGTAGAATACACGTAATCCACGCTATGTTTTCTTTCAACGCGAGCACGTTGTCTGACAGGAGTATGGTTTATGTACTCTTGACCACCAAAAGCATCAAAGTTGTGTATTAATACCGGAACACAATGATAAGTTTCTCCATTCCAGTTCACTACACGAGCCTTCATTTGCCATGGATAATACTCTTCATCTAAATATTTCTTACATAAAGCTGGTAACAAATGGCTAAGTAACGCTGTGTTGTGATCGCTCTGCGCCATGTTGTACAGTTCTTGCGTTATTAATCGGGCCTGCTCTTGATCTCCTGATCTTGCGGCAACGATAAAGAGAATGACCTCGCCCCAAAAAGTATCGTTGATCAAGTAGTCAACCGGCAAATTATCGATTTCGATTAAAGCTCGTGGAACATCTTCATCGGACAAAGCCTCCAATACTGCAGACAAGTGATGCACGCGATCTTGAGGCTTTGCAATAGGTTCGTAATATGCGTCCCATCGTTCAACAAAGGTCTTCCAACGCATTATTTTTTTAAACTCCTCAGTTACTCCTTCCGTGGTGAGTAACTTAGGTTCAATATATTTTGCAATGTGCTTTTTATGACCGTCTCGCTTTTTCATCGCCTTTGTGTAAATTTTGCTATCAGACTTGAATAAGTGCAGTGCTAAACCATAGCTTTCATACCATTCACCAAGGTTAAGATGACTACTTTCTAATGAAGCTTTAGCCAAAGCGTCAAAATGCTTTTTCATTTTATTCCCTTCCAATTTGACGACTTAAATAAAGATAAAGGCGATGACTAAAATAATAGCTGCGGCTATAGCCAGTTTGATGTATAGCTCATTTTTTTTAACTCTTGGTTCTTCCACTTCTTCAAGCTTATCCCTCATGGCCTTAAAGTCATCCAAACGTTGTTGATAACGTTTTTCTCTTTGATTATAGATGGACAACAGTTTCAGAAATGATTCTTTGTTTACTTGCTCCACAGCTTAACTCCAAGCATTTGAAATTAAAGACTAAAACTCCAATACACCATGACAAGCTCATGTTGACAGGAGGGGTCAATAGTCTTCTTCTAGTCTATATTAGGCATCGATTTTAGCGAATAAGGAACAATATGCGATAAGAAATGTGATTTAAAACAGCACATTATTGTAAGAAAAATTAATTGAGCTAAATTGAACTCAAATGAAGATGTCATATCAACTTTACCTCACATTTTTTATTTAAACCTATTCACCAAACCTCTAATTCAGCCTCACTAATCAGTTATGCCTTGAGTCACACTGTCATTTTGAGTTACCTTGTCTTATTCAAAGTCGTGGGTCACAATACGCTCTGTACCTGACTTTAATAGAAATCATTGGCTCCCAAAACGTAGTAACCTAGAAATAAGGTTTGATTAGGGATGTCCGATTGAATGGTGAAAAATTTGGACCACACATTAATAGAGCAAGTTGAAGGGATATGCGCATCGCGAGGCGTTAGATTAACACCTCAAAGAAAGCGAGTGTTTGAGCTCATCCTCTCTAATAAAAAAGCCTCCAGTGCTTATGAATTATTAGAGCAGTTGAAAGTCAGTGAACCGCAAGCCAAGCCACCTACAGTATATCGCGCTTTGGATTTCTTGTTGGAGCAAGGTTTCATTCACAGAGTTGAGTCAACCAATAGCTTCATATGCTGCTGCTCTTGCAATGCCAACAAACATTTCTCCCAACTACTGATCTGCGATAAATGTGGCACTGTGATAGAACTGCAGGACGATGCGCTTGTCACCCTACTCGCCAGTAACGCTGAGAAGCATGGCTTTCAATTGACGAATCATGTCATTGAATCGCATGGCATTTGCCAATCTTGCTCCTCCGAGATGAAAGAATAAGATTATAGAAGAACATTATGCGCGCTGAATTTGTAAACCCGTTTTTAGCTTCTTTGATGAACGTATTAAAAACGATGGCTTCTCTAGAATTGAAGCCACAAAAACCGAGAGTTAAGAAAGATGAAATCGCTCGTGGTGATGTATCCGGCCTAATTGGTATGGTGGGTACACAATCTCGTGGCTCTATGTCGATCACCTTTGATGAAGGTCTCGCTCTCGAAATCATGGAAAACATGCTTGGTGAACGACCAAACGGCCTCAACGAAGAAGTGACCGATATGGTGGGTGAAATCACTAACATGGTGACTGGCGGTGCGAAACGTATTCTTGCGGAAAGCGGTTTTGACTTCGATATGGCAACACCAATCGTGGTTTCCGGTAAAGGTCATACGATTCGTCACAAGTGTGATGGGGCAATCATCATCATGCCTTTCTCATCTCAATGGGGTAATGCTTTCATCGAGATCTGTTTCGAATAGAGACAATCGAGTAAATATAAAACGAAAGGCTGACGTACATACGTCAGCCTTTTTTATTGCCGTAAAATCAACGGACATAAAAAACGCCAACCGAAAGGCTGGCGTTTACAGTTATTACTTGGTGTTACTTAAACAGTCTTAAGCTTTCAGCGCTTTAAATGCGTTGATTAGACCGTTCGTTGAGCTGTCGTGAGACGTTACTTGAGCATCGTCAGCAAGCTCAGGAAGAATTTGGTTTGCTAGTTGCTTACCAAGTTCTACACCCCACTGGTCGAAGCTGAAGATGTTCCAGATAACGCCTTGAACGAAGATCTTGTGCTCGTACATCGCGATTAGGTTACCTAAAGAGCGAGGGTTGATTTGCTTAACAAGAATAGAGTTCGTTGGACGGTTACCTTCAAATACTTTGAAAGGTACAAGCTCAGCCACTTCTTCAGCTGTTTTGCCAGCCGCTAGGAATTCAGCTTCCACTGTCTCTTTTGTCTTACCGAAAGCAAGCGCTTCAGTTTGAGCAAAGAAGTTAGACATTAGCTTCTGGTGGTGATCAGATGCTGGGTTGTGACTGATTGCAGGAGCAATGAAGTCTGATGGGATCAGCTTAGTGCCTTGGTGAATCAGTTGGTAGAAAGCATGCTGACCGTTTGTACCTGGTTCACCCCAGATGATAGGACCAGTTTGGTATTCTACTGGATTGCCGTCACGGTCTACAAACTTACCATTCGATTCCATGTTGCCTTGTTGGAAGTAAGCCGCAAAACGGTGCATATATTGATCGTAAGGTAGAATTGCTTCTGACTCAGCGCCGTGGAAGTTGTTATACCAAATACCGATAAGCGCAAGGATTACTGGAATGTTGCTTTCAAACTCAGTTGAAGCAAAGTGGTTATCCATCTCGTGAGCACCTTCTAGTAGCTCAACGAAGTTATCGAAGCCAACAGATAGTGAGATAGAAAGACCGATTGCAGACCATAGTGAGTAACGACCACCAACCCAGTCCCAGAATTCGAACATGTTGTCAGTATCAATACCAAACTCAGCGACCGCAGTTGCGTTAGTTGATAGTGCAGCGAAGTGTTTAGCAACGTGCGCGTTGTCACCTGCTTCAGCCAAGAACCAATCACGTGCAGAGTGCGCGTTCGTCATTGTTTCTTGAGTGGTAAATGTTTTAGATGCCACTAAGAATAGCGTTGTTTCTGGATTCAGAGGCTTAAGTGTCTCAACAATGTGAGTACCATCTACGTTCGAAACAAAGTGCATGTTTAGACGCGTTTTGTATGGCGTTAGTGCTTCAGTCACCATGTATGGACCAAGGTCTGAACCGCCGATACCGATGTTGACAACATCAGTGATCTCTTTACCGGTGTAACCTTTCCACTCACCAGAAACGATGCGGTGTGTGAACAGTTCCATTTTTGCTAGTACAGCGTTAACTGCTGGCATTACGTCTTTGCCGTCAACCATTACTGGCTTGTCGCTACGGTTACGTAGAGCAGTGTGAAGTACTGAACGACCTTCAGTCTTGTTGATTGCATCACCACCGAACATTGCTTCGATTGCAGACTTAACTTCAGTCTCGTTCGCAAGAGCAAATAGGTGCTGCATAGTTTCAGCATCGATAAGGTTCTTAGAGTAATCCACTAAGATGTCAGAACCGAAACGAGTAGAAAAGCTCTCGAAACGCTTTGCATCTTGAGCAAACAGCTCTTTCATATCCATATCTTGAGCAGACTCAAAATGTGCCGTTAGAGCTTTCCACGCTTGTGTTTGCGTTGGGTTGATATTTTTCAACATGGTATCTATCCCGATGTTACTGTAGGTTTTATTCTAAACGTCACCTGGGTGATGAATAGAACCCCCGATTAGGCGAAAGTTTATATTTTTCTGTGATGACCAAACCGCGTCACCACTGAAAGATTCTTTGTAATTTTTTTTCACGACGTATTATGCCGCATATGAAGAGCTGTACCTTGAGATAAATCAGGATTAGATTTCCTGACAGAAGAATCGGTACAGACTCTAGCTCTAACATAATTAAATGTGAGCGATACCTGATAAATTCAAGTTCAAAAGATAGCGTTAAACCACTTTTTTTCCAAATACATTATAAAGGATGGCGTATGTGGATTCAGAAGACTATACACCTAAATGCACGAAAGCGTGGATTTCATCTCATTACTGATGAAATTGAACAACAGATACACGATATCAATTCTCTATCTGTTGGTTTATTACATCTTTTTATCCAACATACCTCTGCCAGCCTCACATTAAATGAGAACGCAGATCCTACCGTCCGTAACGATATGGAATCGCACTTCAATAAGTTTGTCCCAGAGCGAGCGCCCTACTACAGACACACCTATGAAGGTGATGATGACATGCCTGCCCACATTAAAGCATCGACACTTGGCACCAGTGTGACAATACCAATTAGCAATGGTCGTTTAGCTTTAGGAACATGGCAGGGTATTTACTTAGGAGAGCACCGAGATTGTGGTGGAAGCCGAACTGTGATTGCTACGATGCAAGGTGAGTAGACTGCTTGAAAACAAGATCTCCTTAATAAAAACAATATCTTGTTAATAAAAAAGAGTGGTGTGTTTCCACGACCACTCTTATAAAAATAGTATTTGGCCTACTGTAGGCCGAAAGGTTTAGAAGGGCTGGTTTATCATAACCCTAAAGGCCCCTTCGTCACCACCTCGCGCCAACTCAGCACGTACAACAATGCCTTCCACTTGGAAACGCACCGCGCCACCTAAGCTCCATTTCATGTCCGAGTGCAGTGTTTTGATGTCGTACTCATCGGCAACGCGCCCTAATTCAGCAAACGCTACCCATTGCCACCAAGGCAAATCGTAGTAGTTTATCAGTGGGATATCGCCAAGTGGTTGCCAGTCAGGAAGTACTCGGTACTCAGCAGAATAATGAACTGCAGAGCGACCGTGATAACGACCTCCGGTATAACCTCGTAAACGATACAAGCCACCCAATCGAGCTTGCTCCGTTTCTGGTGGGCGAGCACAATCTTGCCCAGAGCAGTTATCCCACGTTGGCGTGTCAGCGGTATAGAAATCAAATGCTAAAACTTGTTGATCGAATAAGTCCCCTAAAGGACCTAAAGCAAAGTACTGGCTATTTTGGAAGGTCCACTTAAGCCACAAGTCATCGTTAGACCAACTCTCTGCGCCAGTGGTGAACTCAAGGTTAGTGTGAGAACCTCTGGTCGGGTTGCGTGTGCTATCACGGTTATCCCAATCAAACGCCAAACTAAAGCCTGTTGCCTCCTCGGTATTATTTAAACCTTCCAACTCACGAGCAGTATAAAAAGGCGTAAATAGAATCGAACTGACACCCGATTCGATTGGCGAAGCAAAGCTCACATCTTTGATTGGCTGAAAAGCACCGAGTAAACCGTGTTCTGCAACGTTGCCCCAAGGTAGCAAATACTTAAACTCAAACTGATAGTTTTGCTCTAAGCCATCAGCAATGGTTTTGTCATCGATAGATGAATCATTATCGCCTTGAGAACCAATGTAATACGGGTTGTCGTTGAAGCGCGCTTGATACATCTGAGTGCTAAACAATACGTTCTCAGACAAGGCATAGTTAAAAGCCGATAGAAAACCGACGTAACTGTCTTTGTCTGAATAGAGTGCCATACCAAACAGAGCGGCTTGAGGTTGCCAAACACCCTTTGCGACACCCGCAACCCCAAAGGTGTTACCCATGGTTTCGGTGCTGAAGTAGAAAGGAACAAAGGCTGAATCTTTTTCTTCACTCGCAGCGGAAGAAGAAAAGCTGACACCGAGTAATGTCATTGCAGACATTAGCCAGTTTCGAGTCGTTCGCTTGAACATAATTTACTTATCAAGATCCATGATTACTTCACATATTCCATCGCAACACGCGAAGTCAGCTTAGTGACTAACTCGTAAGCGATAGTGCCGATATGTTCAGCCACTTCTTCTGAAGGTAAATCTTTACCCCACAGAGTCGCTTCATCGCCGACTTTATCTGCCGCATCAGGGCCTAGATCAACCGTTAGCATGTCCATTGATACACGTCCTGCGATCGGTACTTTTCGACCGTTAACGAACACTGGAGTACCGTTAGGTGCAGTACGAGGATAACCATCACCGTAACCAATCGCGATAACACCAACCTTGGTATCACGTTCACTGGTCCAGTTTCCGCCATAACCCACACTTTCACCGGCTTTCACATCGCGAACGGCAATTAGGTGTGAGGTCAGGGTCATCACAGGCAAAAATCCAAGCTCTTGCGCTGATTTATCAACAAACGGAGAGACACCGTAAGATATGATTCCCGGACGAACCCAATCAAGGTGGCTGTCTGGCCAAGCGAGTAAACCCGCAGAGGCAGCAAGTGAACGCTCCCCTTCACAACCTTCAGTAAGCGACAAGAAAAGCTCTGTCTGTTCAACGGTGGTTGCTCTATCCAGTTCATCAGCACAACCGAAGTGGCTCATGTAACGTAGAGGTTTGGCAACATTCGCACATTGATGCAAACGCTCAACAAAGTTTTGGTATTGCTCAGGGCGAACACCTAATCGGTGCATACCACTGTCGACTTTTAGCCATACCACAACGGGTGTTTCCAAATCCGCATTCTCTAGCGCGCTTAATTGCTCTTCACAATGCACCACCGTTTGAATGTTATTGGTCACCAAGATTGGCAAATCGCCCGAAGAGTAAAATCCTTCCAGCAACAAAATAGGTTTAACAATGCCACCAGCACGAAGTTGTAACGCTTCTTCAATACGCGCCACACCAAAAGCATCAGAGCTTTTTGAATGCTTGGCTATATGCAGTAAGCCGTGTCCGTAGCCATTGGCTTTCACAACAGACATGACCTTGCACTGAGGAGCCTTCGACTTTATCTGGTTCAGGTTATGTTCGAGCGCGTTTAAGTCAATGCTCGCCGTCGCCGCTTTCATGTAAGTCATTAGCGATTACTCATCATCAAATGCAGGGCCTGCATAGTTATCAAATCGGGAGTGTTGGCCTTGGAACGTAAGACGAACAGAACCGATCGGACCGTTACGTTGCTTACCAAGGATGATCTCAGCAATGCCTTTCAAGGAACTATCTGGGTTATAAACCTCATCACGATAGATGAACATGATCAAATCGGCATCTTGCTCAATCGAACCTGATTCACGCAAATCCGAGTTTACTGGGCGCTTATCAGCACGTTGCTCTAGGGAACGGTTAAGCTGAGAAAGTGCCACAACCGGAACGTTGAGCTCTTTTGCTAACGCTTTCAATGAGCGAGAAATCTCGGCGATTTCAAGAGTACGGTTATCAGATAACGAAGGTACACGCATTAATTGAAGGTAATCTATCATGATCATAGAGATACCATCGTGTTCACGAGCGATACGTCGAGCACGAGAACGCACTTCTGTTGGCGTTAGACCCGAGCTGTCATCGATATACATATTCTTCTTATCCATCAGAATACCCATACTCGACGAGATACGAGCCCAATCTTCATCATCTAGCTGACCAGTACGAATCTTGGTTTGGTCTACGCGAGAAAGTGACGCAAGCATACGCATCATCAGCTGTTCGGCTGGCATCTCTAGCGAGAAGATTAAAACCGGTTTGTCTTGCTTCATCGCCGCGTTTTCACACAAGTTCATCGCAAATGTGGTTTTACCCATCGATGGACGAGCAGCAACAATAATTAAGTCAGAGCCTTGTAGACCTGCTGTTTTCTTGTTGAGGTCGTTGAAGCCAGTATCGACACCTGTCACACCATCTTGCGGCGTTTTGTATAGGATCTCGATACGTTCTAGCGTCTTCTCTAGAATGCTATCAACGTTTTGTGGACCTTCGTTTTCACTTGCACGGCCTTCGGCAATCGCGAAGACTTTACTTTCAGCAAGATCAACCAGCTCTTCCGAAGTACGACCTTGAGGGTCATAACCAGAATCAGCAATCTCATTCGCGACACCAATCAGGCTACGAACAAGTGCACGTTGCGCTACGATATCCGCATACGCATTGATGTTTGCGGCACTTGGTGTGTTTTTCGCTAAGTCAGCAAGGTAAGCAAAGCCCCCCACTTCTTCAAGTTGCTCACGCAGCTCTAAATGTTCAGAGAGTGTAATAAGATCCAGAGGAGAACTTTCTTCAAGGATATCCTTTACCGCTTCAAAGATCAGACGGTGAGGACGGCTATAAAAGTCTTTGGCCACAACCTTTTCGGCAACTGTATCCCAGCGTTCGTTATCTAATAACAAACCGCCAATAACAGATTGCTCAGCTTCTAATGAATGTGGCGGGACCTTGATGGCGTCCACCTGATCGTTGGCTGATTTCTGACTTTTGGTATCCACTATGACTACACTCAATAACTAATAATGATCGTTCATTATACCCAAGAACATCCGTTTGTAATCCGATCCTATGAGTTTGTTTTATTCTTCAGGAAGAATTTACCTATTGCTGACGGAATTAACCAAGGGTAGCATTACGATCCTGCCATTCACTCACTGTATAACTAGAGGTATGCGTGTCCAAATTATTGGCTCTGAGCACTGGTCTTCTAAGCACTGGTCTCCTGAGCGCTCCGATGGCCTTAGCTGATGATGCTAAAGACTCTGTTGATGCAATCCTCGACTCTATAGTAGTTTCAGAACCTACTTCTGAGCCGATCGTCGTTGCACCGACACCTGAAGAAAAAGATATGGATATCGCACCGAGTGATACAAGTGATACAGAACTACCGAGCCCGCTAAAAACGGAAGTCGAATTTGGATATCAGTCGCATACTGGTAACTTTGATTCACGAGCGCTTAACGCACGCCTGAACGGTGAGTACACGGCTGGCCGTCATAGAACCAGTGGTGAATGGAAATACTACAACCTCTACAAAGATGGCGAAGAAGATAAAAGGCAATCGACTTACTCAGCTCAGAGTGACTACAAGTTAAGCCCTAAAACCTACCTTTACGGCAGTTTCAAAGGAGTCGACTCGAGATACAGTGCTTACTTTAAGGACTACACAATTTCGAGTGGTCTGGGTTACCAGTTTTCGAATACCGAAGAGTTTGTATTGGAAGTCGAAGTGGGCCCAGGTTTTCGTTACCAAGAGCCAAACCTCGATGAGATCGACGATGATGACATCATCTTCCCTGAGATTGTTGAAGAAGCGATTTTTCGTGGCAACGTGAATACGTCTTGGCAGGTATTGAAGAACTTGCAACTCAAGGCAGACGTGACGCTTGTATCTGGTCACAGTAACCTAAAGTTTGATACTGAACTCGAAGCCATCAACGATATTACTGACAATATCGCACTGAAGATCGCTCACTCTCGACAGTACCACGATAAAGTGCCTGAAGGCTTAAGCAAAGAAGACTCTGTTCTATCGATCAACTTGCTCTTCCAGTTCTAATCTTAGGCCACCTCTAACCTTGAGAACAACTTGTTCAGCAATAACAGCTTATGGATCACCGTAAGCTTTTTACCTACTGTAGCCCTTCCTTGTACTTTCCTATATTCCAGACATAAAAAAACACCAGCCGAAGCTGGTGTTTAAAACTTTCAAAAGAAAGAATTCGTCTTGGTACTGAAATTACTCAGCTGCAACGATAGCGATTTTCGCAGTAGCAAAAACTTCAGAGTGAAGTTGGATGCTTACTTCGAATTCGCCGATGTTACGTAGAGCGCCTTCAGGTAGGCGTACTTCGCTCTTAGCTACTGCAACACCTGCCGCTGTAATAGCGTCAGCGATGTCACGAGTACCGATAGAACCGAATAGTTTACCTTCGTCACCAGCTTTAGAAGCGATTGTAACGCCTTCTAGAGTGTTAACGCTCTCTGCACGAGCTTCAGCAGCAGCTAGTTGCTCAGCAACTTTAGCTTCTAGTTCAGCACGACGAGTTTCGAACATAGCAACGTTGTCTTTAGTTGCCATAACTGCTTTACCCTGTGGGATAAGGAAGTTACGAGCGTAACCAGATTTAACGTTTACTTGGTCGCCAAGGCCACCTAGGTTACCGATCTTATCAAGTAGAATAACTTGCATTATCTTAGTCCTCTTAAACTATTATTAACTATTACCGATTACTGATGCTTGTCAGTGTACGGTAGTAGAGCTAGGTAACGAGAACGCTTGATAGCGCGAGCTAGTTGACGCTGGTACTTAGCGCTTGTACCAGTGATACGGCTAGGTACGATTTTACCAGCTTCAGTGATGTAGTTTTTAAGAGTTGCTACGTCTTTGTAGTCAATCTCTTGTACGCCTTCTGCAGTGAAACGGCAGAATTTACGACGACGGAAGAAACGAGCCATGGGCTATCTCCTGATCTTAAATTTAGTAAAGCGGTCTTTCACAATTATCGAAATAACTATCAATGACCTAAAACAAGTTGAGAATTTTTTAAGGCGTTAAGCCAAAAAAAAATTACTCAGCAGCTGCTTCTGGTTTAGCTTCTGTACGCTCTTCGCGACGAGGAGCACGCTCTGCTTTTTGCTTAAGCATAATAGATTGCTCAGTCACAGCGCCTTTAGTGCGCATGATCATGTTACGTAGAACTGCATCGTTGAAACGGAAAGCAGTTTCTAGCTCGTCAATCACTTCTTGACCAGCTTCAACGTTCATAAGAACGTAGTGAGCTTTGTGAAGCTTGTTGATTGGGTAAGCCATTTGACGACGACCCCAGTCTTCTAGACGGTGGATAGTACCGCCAGCTTCAGTGATAGAACCAGTGTAACGCTCGATCATGCCAGCAACTTGCTCGCTTTGATCAGGGTGAACCATGAATACGATTTCGTAATGACGCATTTGGTTGCTCCTTACGGATTATTAGCTTCCACGAGTGGCCCGGTCGTCCAGAGGAAGCAAGGAACTAAAGATAAATGACCGAGTTTTAAGGACGGCAAATGTTATAGAAAGAACCCGGTATTGGCAAGCGCTATTTGGTGAATAATGAAACAGTTTTTCTGTCGCCATCTAGCCATCCGACAAACCGATGGATTTTGCTATAACAGCCTAAAAAGAAACGCCCACCAGCAAGTGGTGAGCGCTAATAAATTCATAGACTTAAAGCAGCGCTAACGCATTACTGAGCTAAACGCTGTCTTACCGCTTCGAACAGGCAAATACCCGACGCCACAGAAACATTTAAGCTCGATACGCTACCTGCCATTGGAATCTTAATCAGATCATCGCAAGTTTCACGAGTTAAACGACGCATACCGTCACCTTCTGCACCCATAACTACCGCAAGAGGACCCGTTAGCTTCGCTTGATAGATATCATGCGTTGCTTCACCTGCCGTACCCACAAACCATACGCCCTGCTCTTGCAGTGCACGCATTGTGCGAGCTATGTTGGTTACGCGCACGAGAGGAACCGTTTCAGCTGCGCCACACGCAACCTTGCTTACCGTTGCTGTTAACGGCGAAGAGCGATCTTTAGGTACGATAACAGCAGCGACACCTGCGGCATCCGCGTTACGTAGACAAGCGCCTAGGTTATGAGGGTCTGTTACGCCGTCTAGAACTAACAGCAAAGGCTGTTCGTGCTGCGCTAGGATATCGTCTAGGTGAGTTTCATTAAGCTGCTTAGCAGGCTTCACCTTAGCAATAAGACCTTGGTGATTCGCACCTTGTGCTTTTTCATCCAACGGCTTACGACCCATCTGTTGAATCGACACACCAAACTGTTGCAGTTGGTTCAGTAATGGAAGAAGACGCTCGTCTTGGCGACCTTTCAATACATACGCTTCGATAAAACGTGCAGGATCTTTTTCTAGTACGGCTTTCACCGCGTGAATACCGTAAATAAATTCGTTACTCATTGTCTCAACTTACTCTTATTGCTCAGAGATGAATGACATCAATGCCGATGTGTCCACCTCTGTGTTGTTCATTTCGAGAGTATGCGTCTTGTGCCTGATACTCTCGCATTAAATTAAATCAGTTAGGCGCTAAACCTGATTAGCACAGCGCCCTATTAGCCTTAAGATTTATCAGTTTTAAGACTTATCAGCCTTTGGCTTACGGGTTGCAGCACGCTTTTTCTTTGCGCGAGCTTTAGCAGCACCGGTTTTATTCGCTGGCTTTTTCTTCTTAGCAGGGCCTTCGCTGCTTCCGTCAGGTCGCTTAGTTGGCTCAACCATAGGCTTCGCTGATACACCCGGCTTATTGCTCTTAACTGCTGAGCGCTTCTTGCTTTTCGCCTTTTTCATCGCTTCTGCTGCACGCTTCTTGGCTGTTTTGCCTTTGCCACGCGGCTGACGATCAGTGTCTTCTAAGTCAAAGTCGATTTGGCGAGTTTCTAAATTAACCGCAGAAACCTTCACTTTAACCGAATCACCCAAGCGGTAGATATTACCTGAGCTTTCACCCACTAGACGCTGACCAACAGCATCAAATTGGTAGTAATCATTCGCTAGCGCTGAGATGTGTACCAAGCCATCAATGTGCAGTTCAGTTAGACGAACAAAGAAGCCAAAACCAGTCACGTTGGCAATCACACCATCCATCACCTCACCGACATGGTCTTGCATGTATTCACACTTCAACCAATCGTTTACTTCACGCGTTGCGTCATCAGCACGACGTTCAGTCATTGAACACTGCTCGCCGTAGAAGTCCATATCATCGAAAGTGTAGTGGTAACCACCAGTTGGCGTCCAACGTTCGCTGTTACGACCTTCTTCTTTCGCAATAAGGTACTTAATCGCACGGTGCAATAGCAAATCTGGGTAACGACGAATTGGCGAGGTAAAGTGAGCATAGCGTTTAAGAGCTAAACCAAAGTGACCCGCGTTATCCGCGTTGTATACCGCTTGCTTCATTGAGCGTAGCAGCATAGTTTGGATTAATTCACGATCTTCACGTTCATTAATCTGTTGCATCAGTTGTGCATAGTCTACTGGTGATGGCGACAGACCACCTTCCAGCGTTAAACCTAATTCACTTAAAAAGCTCTTGAAGCCCATTAAGCGCTCTTCGCCCGGAGTTTCGTGAACACGGTACAGCGCAGGCTCTTTCGCTTTTTCTACGTAAGATGCCGATGCGATATTCGCAAGAATCATACATTCTTCGATGATCTTGTGTGCATCGTTACGAATTACTGGCTCAATACGGTCAATCTTACGATCCGCATTGAAGATAAACTTAGTTTCTACCGTTTCAAATTCAATCGCACCACGTTCGTCACGCGTTTTCTTAAGCACCTTATACATCTTATGAAGCTCTTCAAGATGTGGTACTTCAGGTTCGTAACGCTCACGTAATTCTTCATTGCCATCTAAGATCGCGCCTACTTTGTTATAAGTAAGACGAGCATGAGAATTCATTACCGCTTCGTAGTGCTTGTAGCCTGACAGTTTACCTTTGTCTGAGATAGTCATCTCACACACCATACATAAACGGTCTACCTGAGGGTTCAATGAACACAAACCATTTGAAAGCACTTCTGGCAGCATTGGCACGACTTGTGACGGGAAGTATACCGAGTTACCACGGTTAATCGCTTCTTTGTCTAGCGCTGTATCTGGGCGAACGTAGTAACTTACGTCAGCAATCGCTACCCATAGACGCCAGCCGCCGCCTTTCTTCGCTTCACAGTAAACCGCATCATCGAAGTCACGCGCATCTTCACCATCAATGGTAACCAATGGCAGTTTACGCAGGTCTACACGTCCTTCTTTTGCTTCTTCAGGAACATGCTCACCTAGGTTTTCGATTTGCTTATCTACCGCTTCAGGCCACTCTTGTGGGATCTGGTGAGTACGGATCGCAATCTGCGTTTCCATACCCGGCGCCATGTTTTCACCAAGAACTTCGGTTACTTTCCCCATCATGTTACGAGAACGACCACCGCGATCCGTAATTTCAATCACAACCACATTACCCATTCGAGCACCGCCTTTATGCTCAGTAGGGATCTGGATGTCGTGACTAATACGCGAATCATCAGCAACAACGTAAGAATGGCCGTACTCTAGGAAGAAGCGACCAACAAGTGGCGTTTTACGCTCTTCAAGCACACGAACCAAGCGACCTTCACGACGGCCACGCTTACTGTTGTCAGTAGGCTGAACCAATACGTAATCACCGTGCATGATGGTTTTCATCTGATGATGCGGCAGCACGATATCATTGTCTTTACCCACACTGCCGTCTGGGCGAACCCAACCATGACCGTCTTTATGACCAATCACATAGCCTTTGATCAGTTCCATCTTCTCAGGCAATGCGTAGCACTGACGACGAGTAAAGATAAGCTGTCCATCACGCTCCATTGCACGTAAACGACGACGCAGCCCTTCATATTGTTCCTCTCCAGCAAGACCCAAAGCTTCGAATAGATCGTTGCGGTTCATCGGAATATTCGCGTCTGTTAAAAACGAAATAATGAACTCTCGGCTTGGTACTGGGTTATCGTAATTTTTCGACTCTCGGTCGGCAAAAGGATCAACAGTGGTTGTCGCTGTCGTATTTTCTGACGTTGGTGTGTTTTTTGACATAGGCGGGCCTGCTTAAGCAAGGAAGGTATATACCCCTAGTATATCTGATGCTAGGGGTAAGCTACAGATATGCTTTAGAAAACACTCAAATAACCTCAGATTGATACATATCTTCACTTTGTGAAACATCGCTTCATAGACGTGGATTATCATCAAAATTTCAAGCAAACGATAAAACAAACGTTTGCGCCATGAATGAAATACACTATTATCCACGCACTTTACCAACTCCTGTTCTGGGTATGATATGAAACTAAAACGCACTTTATTGGCTTCAGCTATGGCGAGCCTAGCGCTGTTCCCATTCGCAAGTTCGGCAATGGAAAAGGCTGACCTGATGATTACCGATGCGATGGTTCTAACCATGAACCAAGACAAAACGGTTTATGAAAGCGGTACTGTTGTGGTCAAAGACAACAAAATCATTGCGGTTGGAGATGCTTCACTAGAAAAGCAGTACCAAGCTAAGCAAGTGTTAGACGTTGATGGCGATATCGTTATGCCGGGTCTCATCAATACTCATACTCATGTATCAATGACAGTTTTTCGTTCGTTGGCCGATGATGTGCCAGATCGCCTACACCGCTACATCTTCCCGCTAGAGAAGAAGCTAGTATCGCGAGACATGGTACGCATTGGTGCCAACCTAGGTAACGTTGAAATGGTGAAATGGTGAAAGGCGGTGTGACAACTTACGCCGACATGTACTACTTCGAAGATGAAGTCGCAAAAACCGTCGATAAGATCGGTATGCGTGCCATCCTAGGTGAAACGGTGATTAAGTTCCCTGTAGCCGATGCGGCCAACGCCGAAGAAGGCATTAAGTACGCGTTGAACTTCATTGAAGAATACAAAGATCACCCGCGAATCACACCAGCGTTTGCACCGCATGCGCCTTACACCAACACCACAGAGATCCTGCAGAAAATATCTAAGCTCTCCCTAGAGTTAGATGTTCCAGTAATGATTCACCTTGCAGAATCACACCGTGAAGAAGAGAAAATCGCAGAGCGTTCTGATGGATTGTCCCCGGTTCAATACATGGACAGCATTGGCGCACTCAACAAGAACTTGGTGGGTGCACACATGATCCTCGTTGACGAACATGATATCGAACTGGTGAAGAAATCGGATATGGGTGTAGCTCATAACATGAGTGCTAACATCAAGTCAGCAAAAGGTGTATCACCTGCCCTTAAGATGTATGACGAGAACGTGCGTATCGGTTTAGGTACTGATGGCCCAATGTCTGGTAACACACTGAGCACCATTGATGAGTTCAACCAAGTCGCTAAAGTTCACAAGCTAGTTAACAAAGATCGTGCTGCGATGCCGCCGATCAAAGTGATCGACATGGCGACAATGGGTGCAGCAAAAGCGCTGCACATGGAAGATAAGCTCGGCTCTCTTGAAGCAGGCAAACTGGCTGACATCATAGTGATCGATACTAAGGCGCCAAACATGGTTCCAGTCTACAACCCATACTCAGCACTGGTGTACTCAGCTAACTCAGGCAATGTTCGTCACTCCATCGTTGATGGCAAGATCATCATGCAAGATCGCGACATGCTAACGGTAGACGAAGATAAGATTCGTCAAGAAGCACTCGATTTCACCAAGGTTGTTCGTGAAACGGTGATTGAGTCTGGTGAGGTGGTTCAATAAACTCGCAATCGAATAGCATGACCTCCTAAACGTAAAAAGCCCCGCACTAACTAAATTAGGCGGGGCTTTTTAAGTCTTGTTTCCTGTAACAATGAGTGCAGGGAGCATTACAGGTTTTTTGTTCGGTATTACCAGAATACGTCTCGACGTTTTGCTCGAGCAATAATATTGTCTGGCATTCTCTGTTCCAGACCGCTACGAAGCACAGTGATACGTCTGTGTTGTCTTTGATCTGCGGTTACCGAATTATACAACCAACGGTAAGCATCTTCATAATCCAATGGGCTACCGTAGTCACGTAACAAGAGTTCCGCTAAGTGAATGCTCGCACTTAAGTTACCCATCGAGGCTGCTTCACGTAGATACGGAATCGCACGCTCTTGATCTTGTTGTACCAAAGTACCACGAGAGTAATAACGACCTAACTGCTCTAATGCAGCGGGTAAACCTTGATGTGCCGCGTTTTCCATATAGTAAAGGCCAAGCTCTACATCTTGTGGAACACACACACCCCAAGCCAACATATCACCGTATAAAAACTCATAAGAAGGCAAGCTAATACGCGTTGCACGAGCAACGATATCTTCAACTAACTGGCACTTATCAGCTTTCACTCGCTCTAGATGTTGATTATTTTCGATTAAATTAATCAGTTCAGCTTCTGTATATATTGGAACGGGCTCTCCCACATCAGCCAAATTAGCATGACTCAAGGGTGAGCTCAGCGCCATTATTAATGAAGCTGCCACAATTCGTAGCTTCATACCTGCACTCTATTATCTGTCGCTAAAGTTATCTATTGAGGAATGCAGAGGATTTCTACACGCACAAAACAGGGTGAACTTCACTTTCCATGATATCTGTATCGGCAATAACCCCGGCGGCTTTAGACAAAACTTGCCGCTAATGGGCAATATTTTGCCTGATGACGCTTAAAAGATCACCATCAAAGAGTGAACGGCTAAATTGCAGGTATTAAAAAGCCGACTTAATAAAGTCGGCTTTTAGAAAACTATTTTATTATCAAAGCACTGTTCGTGCCTGGTAATCACTCAGCAGGCATTATGCGCCGTATGGGTGAACCTTGATGATAGTTTCGTTACGATCTGGGCCAGTTGATACGATATCAATTGGAACGCCAGTTAGGTCTTCGATACGCTTGATGTAATCTAGAGCAGCTTGTGGAAGCGCGTCGATAGATTTAGCACCAAATGTGTTTTCAGACCAACCAGGCATTGTTTCGTAGATTGGCGTCGTTTCTTCGAATGACTCAGCAGCCATTGGAGAAACTTCTAGGATAGAACCATCTTTCATCTTGTAACCAGTACAGATTTTTAGTTCTTCTAGGCCATCTAGAACGTCTAGTTTAGTTAGACACATACCAGATAGAGAGTTGATTTGGATTGCACGACGCATAGCAACAGCATCGAACCAACCAGTACGACGTAGACGACCAGTTGTTGCGCCAAACTCGTGACCAACATCGCCTAGGTGTTTACCAACTGGGTCTTGCTTCTCAAGGCCATCGTATAGCTCAGTAGGGAATGGACCTGAACCAACACGAGTACAGTAAGCCTTAGTAATACCAAGGATGTAACCGATGTGACGAGGACCGAAACCAGAACCTGCAGCAACACCACCAGCAGTCGTGTTAGAAGACGTTACGTATGGGTAAGTACCGTGGTCGATATCTAGTAGCGTACCTTGAGCACCTTCGAACATGATCTTGTCGCCGCGCTTACGTGCTGCGTCTAGTTCGTCAGTTACGTCGATAACCATCGCAGTTAACATATCTGCGTAGCTCATCGCTTGCTCAAGAACTTCTTCGTAGCTTACTGTTTCAGCTTTGTAGAAGTGCTCTAGTTGGAAGTTGTGGAATTCCATCACTTCTTTTAGCTTCTCAGCAAATGCTTCTTTATCGAAAAGGTCACCAACGCGTAGACCGCGACGAGCAACTTTATCTTCATAAGCAGGACCGATACCACGACCCGTTGTACCGATAGCTTTAGCGCCACGAGCGATTTCACGCGCGTTGTCGATTGCAATGTGGTACGGAAGAATTAGAGGACAAGCTTCAGAGATGAAAAGACGTTCACGTACTGGAATACCGCGATCTTCAAGAGGCTTCATTTCTTTTAGAAGTGCGTCAGGCGATAATACTACACCGTTACCAATAACACATTTAACGTTATTACGTAGGATGCCTGATGGAATTAAGTGAAGAACGGTTTTTTCACCGTCAATTACAAGTGTGTGACCTGCATTGTGACCGCCTTGGTAGCGAACCACGTATTTTGCATCTTCAGTTAAAAGGTCAACGATTTTACCTTTACCTTCATCACCCCATTGGGTGCCTAGAACGACTACGTTATTTCCCATCTTTCCAATTTCTGTTGCTAATTAAAAATGGATTCTAGCACTGAATCACACTTCTTGCAGTCACTTTTTGTTCATAAACGTTAACGCTGTACAAAAATAAACCAGCCATAACTGGGGGCAGATGTGTAAAGATACTAATATCATTGCTTTTTACAGACAAAAGGCAGAACCATGTCTCAATCAATTTGGCTCGCTATTGGGCTCGTACTTATTGTGGAAGGGCTCGGCCCCTTGATTGCACCCAATGGCTGGAGAAACATGGTCGCGCAACTGAGCGAGCAACCAGACACGCAACTGCGCCGCATTGGAGGCTGTCTTGTGGTGGCAGGAGCGGTTATCGCTTTCATGACCTACCGCTAGGTTTCTATAAGTAGAACGCTGTTAAGCGCCTTCCCTCGCGCCCCAATAGTGAATCCACAAACATGTCTCCTCCTGAAAGAAGTCATAGAAAACAAAAAGGCTCCCACAATGGGCAATGCCGTTCGGATAAGCATTACTGTTTGAATCTAAACGGATATTTAGCTGG
>NZ_JBGOOD010000072.1:0-21167 GCF_041439475.1 Vibrio sp. 1S139 | reverse complement strand
TTATCTGCTAACTGCAGGATCGTTCAAGTCTTCTTAAACGATCGGCATTACTCAATATTGAAGGGGCTTTGCAACAAGCTTTTACTGATAACGTTAACTCAGTTAGCAAGGTTGAAGGCAGCAAAAGCGATCCAGGCACCTTCGCCGAATCAGGGGACTTATCAGTAAGTGGCGCGTCGATTGATATAGGCGGTTCTGTGACTTACGAAATTAAAGCGACCGTTGCCGACAATTTAGTCGGCGACATCGTTAATGACGGTATAATCGCTGAAACACGCGATGACTTGGTCACAGTTGATGAGGTTATCACTCCACCCACTGAGCCTAGTATCACCCTGACACATACCTTGAACCAATCGGATAACTACCTAGTCGACGATGAGTTTTCCTATACGGTCACGGTTGCTAACCAAGCAAACACTGGTATCGCGTACCATTATTCGGTTCAGCAGTTTCTTGCGGATCTTGAAACCGATCTAGGCAACGATGTCAGCAACGAAAAGAACGCAACTGACACGGTTGGTAACCCTTACGATTTTTGGACCAATGAAGTGACCTCGATCGGTTCTAATAGCCTTTCTGAACTCAATGCATCTGGAAAGGAGTCCAACAAGTCACTAGAAGACAAAGTGTCTATCTATCCCGGTGAGCAGATTGTTTATTCCGTTGTGGTGGACGTTAGCCCTGTGTCTATTGGTCAAATTCCCCAAGTTGCAGCCCGAGTGGTTGATGCTGATGGCCACGCAGATTCTGGCGATGCTTTGGCCAATATTCTCGATTCGAAAGACGTTCTGACGACGTCATCAAGTCAAATTACACGTAATAAGAACACCACAGATACGACTTATGTTCCGGGGATAGTCGGTGATAACGAAGTGGTCTATGACATTGTTATTTCTAACAAGGACACAGAGTTCTTCGCCAACGATATCGAAGTTGTCGATAAATTTGCTTGTATCGTGACAGAGCAAACGGATGGCTCTAATGCTTCAGCATTTTCCGAGTGGAAGCTTGAAGTCGCTGATAGAAGTGGTGAAGGATCGAATTATGGTTCATTTAATTACAATACTTGGACAACAAACGACATCAATTTGAAAGTCGACCTCGCACCTGAGGGCTTCGTTCATTATAAGCTGACCGCAAAAGTGGCAGACACCAGTGTGGGGCAGATTGTTGATGATGGTACCGATGCCGGCTTGTGCTTAGGGGATAACTTAGGCGAGTCGGGTTCTGGCGTCCAAATGCCAAACTCGAAATTAAAGGTCCAAAAGGAAGTGGATTCTCGTTACTACTCAGCTGGCGGTACCCTGAACTACGACATCACGGTAGAGAATAACGGTGACGGCTATGCGATTGATATACCGGTTTATGATGATTTAGTCTCTGTCATGACTCAGTCTATTAATGATACACCGACTAAAGCGTATTTGAGCTGGATTATTACTGCGAAATCTTATGCCTCTGACGGCTCAATTTCGACAAACAGTGATCCCGGCTTTACTGATGACATAGAAGGTAATCAGAAGAATCAAAAGATCTTAGATGTGAAGGCAAAGCTAGCTCCACACGATAAGATCGTTTATAGCATTGCCGCGATCGTAAACCCCATTGCCGATGATGAAATCCGTAATGAAGTGACGGTTGACAGCGTACTTTATTCCGATAGAGGCTCATACCCACGAGATTACTACTTAGTATTGGATAAGCGTGTTGATGGTCATGACGAACAAAACGCGTATACCGACACCACCAATACTGTCACTTATACGATCAGCATTACCAACCCAGCAGGGAACGGTTTCGCCTCTAACATCAATGTTAAAGATGAAATCAGTACCATAGAAGCAGAGTTACTTCACGAGCCGGGTGAAACCAAGCCCGTGTTCTCTTCGTGGACGATCAGTGCAGAAAGAGAGGCAGACTCCCCGTGGGTGAAAGCCGTGACTGACCCTGGATCGTTCTCGGATAACAATGATCTGGATGCCACCGCTCAGATCCCGCCAGGTGCGACGATTACTTATACCATTGTTGGGACACTCGATCGCAGTGTCGACAGTGAGATTCTTTGGGGAGCATTCACCAATACCGCAACAGTGACGGGACCAGATACTAATCTATCGGATACGGTACGTACCTATCCTAGCGAGCCGAATCTTGTAGTCGCTAAGACCGCTCAAAATACCGACTTTGTTGTAGGTGAGCGCGCTACGTTCGATATTTATATCTATAACCGCGGTGTTGGCTATGCAAATGACGCAACGGTACAAGATAGTATTTCAGCGCTTAACTTCTTTAATAGTTGGACAATTGTAGGTTCGACCAACACAGATAAACCGGGTTCTCGTTACGGTGACATTGCTAACGACACTGACATCGATACCGACGTTGATATCACTCCCGGAGGGTGGGTTCACTATGAGGTGAGCGGCATTGTTAAGTCTGACTATGAAGAAGAACAAGTATCGAACCGTGTTGATGTTTACGATCCTATTACAGACCGTGACCACAGCTCTTCCGCTCAAATAGATAACTCACACAGTACCTATGACATCAATGTTTCATTAGCCAAAACGACCGATGTTGTCCGCTACACGCCGGGTGAAGATCTCACCTACACCATCGTTATTGGCAATAACAGCGACACTGATGAGACCGATCTTATCTTCATGGATCGCCTGAGTGAGATCACTACTACGCTAGCGAATGATAAAGATGGTGAAGTAGAAGATGTTCTTAATCAAAACCCGTTTGACTATTGGTCTGTTGATACTGGCTCTGGTTTCGGCCCTCAAACGACTGAAGATGTGGAGTTCCCAGTTTCAATTCCGGCCAAAGACTTTGTCACGGTGCGTATTAAGGCGCATGTCAAAGACAATGCGGTATCTAACGGTGTAGCGGACAGAGACGGCGGCATAATCCGCAACGAAGCCGTGCTGATTCATGATGATAATGCCGGTTGTACTGACGATTGTGAGTATGCCAAACGTGCCGTGGCTGAAAACCATCAGGTACATAATAACGGCGGCGTTGTTCGCACTACTAACATTAACCGCTACTCTCCGGGAGATGAGTTGACTTATACCATTAGGTACAACTCTCAAGATGGACATGGTTATCGAAACAACGTAGACGTTAACGAACTGATTAATGACATATCAGTGGAGCTACAAGATGGCAATTCAGGTAATCCATTTTTCGATGATTCGGTAGGTTCAAACAAGTTTACGGTGGCGGTTGCTAAGAGCGATCCTGCGAACGCGGGTACAACAGATGGTACCAAAGACGGTGATGTTGCGAACGACACTGACATCGTAACCTCGATTGATATCGATGCTGGCGAAGACGTGACTTACACAGTAACAGGTACCGTAAGACCGGATGCGGTCGGTGATATTCATTATCGAGATACCGTCGTGATTCCCGATGGCTACCATTTAGATTTTGATAAAACGACTGATGAAGCGGTGTACGAGCCCGCTCAAACCGTGACCTATCACTTAGTGATTGAGAATGACGGCAAAGGTAACGCTCACGATATTCCAATCGTCGATAACCTCGAAGATATTACGGTCAGCTTAGTGGATGGTAATACAGGACCAGCGTATTCAGATTGGACCATCACATCGATCGCAACTGGAACTGATTCTGAGTATGTGGATGCGGGCGCAGGTGCTGGCAATGTTTACACATCAACCAACAGTAACCTAAATGTTGAAGCCGATATTCCGATGGGCGCTAAGCTTGAGTACCAAGTTGTCGCGACCATCAATGACAAAGCCAATGGCGATGTTGTTAACGTTTTAACCGTTGATGGCGACACGATATCTCATAATATTTCGCAAACTGGTCGCCAAATTGATTACGAAAAAAACATTCTGGCTTACTACGACACGGATGGTAATGAGTTGGTTGGTGCTACCAATTACATGCCTGGCGGCTACATCGAGTATGAAATCCTAATTGAGAACATCGCATCGGCGCACGTTGATGACATCAGTTTACGTGATGATATCGACCAGATAACGACTCAATACTACGATGGAACTCGCGGTTCGGCGTTTGATAGTTGGACGATTGAAACTTTCGCTGATGGATCGGGGATTTCAGATCCTGATGTAGATAACTCGATTAAAGACAATCAACCGATTGATACGCACTTTGATATATCGGCAGACAACTTTGGCGGTGTAGTATTGTCATCGTTTGTGCGTTACGTCATCAAGGCCAAAATCAGTCCGAAAGCAGTAGGTTCTTTCACTAACCGAGCGTACATCGATGAAGATGACGGAAATGAACTAATTGCCGTATCTCCACCTGCAAAGATGGCTGAGCCTGAAATTTCGTTCTCTAAGAAAGCATTTTATGACGCAGGCCTCTCCTCGGCAAAGACTGAGTATTCTCAAGTCGCTGGTGAAAGTGAGGTTTACTACCGAGTTCAAATTAAGAACACGGGTAATGGTATTGAGTATGGTTCTCGCCTTGAAGATACTATTTCTGCAATTCAGACTCGCATTGCAGAAGATGCCTCGACGTCTGGCACTGACCCTGTCGGCCAGCCATTTTTATCTGGTTGGGAAGTGCAGCTAGAAAAAACGGCAGCGGTAGGTTCGATTACAGACGCGGTTGACTTCGTTTCTGGTAATAACGTCAATATTGATAACGACATTGTTATCGCGCCTCAAGAAAGCCTAACGTTCACCATCCATGCTGAGATTCGTGAGGATGCGTTGGGCGATATTCAAAACAAAGCGAATTATGACGGTAAGGTTCGTACTGCGACTCTAATGCCACTAGGAAATAATATCAGTGTTGAAAAACGCGTGGTGTCGATTAACGGCAACCCGTTCAATGATGGGGATACCTATCTGCCGGGTGACGAAGTTGAGTATGAATTTGTGGTCACTAACACTGAAAACGGTTGGGCGAATGATATTCAAATCAAAGACACGGTAAAGGATATCCAAGTTGAGGTTATTGGCGGAACAATGGAGTCTGCCTTTGTTTCGGGCGATATCATTCACGAAATCAGTAATGGTATTGATGCCAACGTCGATACCTATGTTCCTAGCTATAACCCAAACAATAACCTGAATATTGAAACCGATATTGCCGCAGGTGAAATACTGACGTTTAACTTAACGGGTGTTATCCGTGATGACGCTTTGGGAACTATCGAAGCCAACCGAGTGACGGCAGAAAATGAGTCTGCGACGTCAGAAACTATCCCACCTCAAGAAGCTGAGCTCGACTATTTCAAAACCTTGGTTTACACCGATGGTGAATCGGCTGGTTGTTCAGTTCCTTCAAACGATGGCAGTAGCTGTACCTACGCACCTCGCGGGGATGTTGAGTATCAAGTTACGCTAGAGAATACGGGTGATAGCATCGCGAATGACGTGAGTGTTATCGATGCTATTCATACCATCAAAACCGAAGATGGTGATGATGCGTTCTCTGAATGGACCACCGCGATTGCTGTGGAACCTGTTGGTTCTTATGACGTACGAGGTAACTACAACGGCAGTGTACCATTGAATGCAACTGTCGACCTTCGCCCAGGTGAGCACATTGTATTTGACGTGAAAGGCAGAGTTTCTACGTCAGCGACAGGCACTATTACCAACACGGCGCAAGTGAACGGTGATAACACCAACGACATCGTACTTGATCCGGGTCGCTCGAATATCCTAATTGATAAATGGACGGATACGCCTGAGTACGTGCCGGGAGGAACAGTGAATTACTACATCGACATCACCAATGACGATGTGGATTCTGGCCTGTTTTCTATTCGAGACATCATCAGCGGCTTTGAAGTCGAGACTGTCGATGGCTCAATGAAAACGGCACTGACAGAATGGACGGTTGATTACGATGTGCTTTATAACTCGGCGCCGTCAGACCCTGACGCTAATGACTTCTCTGAGCTTGATAAGCTAGTTGGTCAAAACAGTCCAGACATCGATTTACCTGTTGAATCGATCAAGATTGCTGGGCGAGACGATGCCGGGACGGGTGGTGGTGATAAGTACACAGCTGTCCGTATTCACGTTCAAGGCAAGGTTCGTGATGATGCGATTGGGCGCTTTACCAATACGGCTTATCTACGACATGGTTTGGACGATTCGAAGATCGCTCGCTTACGAGAAGGCTTTATCACTCCGAAGTCGGGTCAATTGGTTCTAACCAAAGAAACGACGCCAATTGCAGAACCTGATGCTAAGTATCAACCGGGTCAACCTATCTCATACAAGATCACCGTGGCTAACACAGGTGAAGGTTACCTTGTCGATCAAGTCCTGACGGATCGCATCGATACCATCATGACAGAGGTGGCTAACAGCCCAGATCAAGAGCAAGCGTTGACAGGTAATTGGATCATTAGCGACGAACAGCTTGATGGCAGTGGCGATCCAGCCCTGAACGCTCGCAAAGATGTGGTTAATAACGCACAGGGTTATAGTGCGACTTACAGCATTCACCCGGGTGACAGTTATTCATTTGTCGTGACCAACACTGTTAATGATAAGGCCAAAGGCGAGATCACTAACGTCGTTAAAGTTGATAGCGACGACGGTGAGCACTCTGCAGACGCGACCTACATTCCAGAAGATGCGCAAGTTGAGATCACTAAAGATGTCGATAAAGCAGAGTACCTTCCGGGAGAAACACTTCAGTACACCGTGACTGTTAAGAATAACGGCTTAGGTTGGGCTGAAGATGTTGCTATTGAAGATGCGCTGAAGTCGGTTGAAACCACGATTGCAGGTGGTACGACTGAACAAGCTTTTGACCCTGCTTCAATCCAAATATCGGCGGTATCGACAACCGGTGAAACCCCAGTACCGGATGCAACCCGTGGTGAAGACCTTCATGAGACGCTCGATATTGCGCCTCAAGACAGTATTGTTTTCACTATTCAAGTTGCGACTAATCCGTTGGCGACAGGCGATATTACTAACATCGCATCAGCGACCTTTGACGGCACAACATTTGATGACAGTGCTACCAGTACACCAGTGTTGGCGACGGTTTCGGTCAAGAAGACGGTTGATACGCCATCGTATGAAGTAACCAAGCTGATTAACTACGACATCACCGTAACCAACAGTTCTGATGCGTTTGCATCTGGTGTTCAACTTCAAGACATCATCAGTGACATTTAAGTCGACACGACCGCGGATAAACAAGAGTCGGCATTCCTACTATGGGAAGTGAGCTTTGACGCCTCGGATGATCGCTCTGTTGTCACTCCCAAGACGTTCGACTTGAGTGAAGATATCGATGTGAGTATGGATGTGGCGCCACAAAGTACCGTGACATTCCATGTTAAGGCGTTGATTCGTACGACGGCGATTGGCGATATCAGTAACACGGCAACCATCACTTATAACGGAACACCACAAGACTCAACGGTAGTCATGACACCGAAAGACTCTGAGTTTGTTGCGACGAAAACTAACGTACAAACCGAGTATGAGCCGGGTGGTGAGCTGGAATTCTTGATTACCATTGAAAACACCTCTAACAACTACATCAGCGATTTAAGTGTTGTCGATGACATGAGCACGATAGAGGTGGGCTATTACGATGGTACCACTGGGCCTGCTTTTGTTGCTGGAACCACTTCTTTGGTTGTTGAGTCAACCACGGTAGGAACGACGACGGAGCAAATTAGCCCGATTGAGTACAGTGTGGATATTGCACCGCACGGCACAGTTGTGTTCCGCTCAAAAGGCACCGTAGTCGATACCGCGACCGGACACATCATTAATACTGCGCAAGTAGATGGCGGCGATGTTATCAGTCCTCCAGTTCAAACAGTTGTGGCTGTGGTTCAAGCTGAGCTGTTTACCGATGCCCCGTATTACGTGCCGGGAGAGCAGGTTGAGTATCACTTAGTGGTGCAAAACATAGGCCGAGGTATAGCCAAAGATGTCGCGCTTTACACCCAGTTCTCTGAATCCATGGGTGATCATATTGATGGTAATTTTAGTAATGCGTTTGATGAATGGACACTAACGGCAACATCAGAAGGGGCTGAAACTCAACCTGGCACCTTTGATGACGACAAAGACCTGTTCACCTTGGTCGACATATCGCCGGGCGGCAAGATTGATTACACGTTCACATTGACGGTCAACGAAGACATGCTGACTAATATCGATGTGCTTGGATACTACCTCGACTTAACTGGTAGCCCAGCGATGCGCGCTCGTTCTAAAGGCATGTTGGCCTCTGAAACCTCGATGCAGGCAGTGGCAGATCAAGTATCTGCTTTGGATTTGCCGCCAGTGGGTGCTGATCTGGTTGTTGAAAAACGTTCTGATAAGCCTGAATACACCGAAGATGACGACAGTGTCACTTATTACTTAGCCGTGACCAACAACGGTCAAGGTAACGCGGCTAATGTTCGTCTAACCGATGAGATCAGTGGACTACAAAACAGCACAGGTAATAAAGTCTTTATCGATTGGACAATTGAAGGTGTGGAAGTCGACGACTCAGGCGCGGTTATTCAGCGTCATTCTTTCCCGTCGAATAAAGACTTAGACACTACCGTTAACCTGAAATCCAACAAACGAAATGCTTACGCGTTTGAGGTCGTGGGTACGCTAGGTAAGGGCTTGGATGACGACATTACCAATACCTTTACGGCGACCGAATCTGACGGTACCGAAACCAGCGACAGTGTAACTACTCATATCAAGAAGATTCCTGATAATTCTGGAGAGTTGGAGCTGACCAAGTCTGCGTTGCAAGATACCGCGCAAGTGGGTGATGCGGTTGAGTACGAGATCATCGTTGAGAACAACAATGAATCTTACTTTAAGAACGTGACTGTGGAAGACCGTTACCCAGGTGGTCTGAAATACATCGTGGATACATCAGAAGTTGTGCTAAGCGGCATTGATGGTGAGTTCGGTACGGAAGACGATCAGGTTATCTCTCAAGATCCATCAGATACGGGCAAGTTAATGTTCACATCGTTGAACTTTGATCCGGGCGAGAAGCTGCGTATTCGTTACTTATTGCGTGTCTCGGTAGGTGCCACTTTTGGTGATTACATCAACACCGCAGTAGCGAAGGTTGATGGCTCGGCTGTTTCTAATGAAGACACCGCCAAAGTGACCATTGAGCCGGACAAGGTGTTCGATACCTCATCGATCATCGGTAAAGTTTTTGAAGATCATAACAAAGATGGATTCCAAGCTGATGCAACCGCGTTTGATGTTGAGCTAACTGCGAACTTAGCAACACAAGGCTACATCGCTGATTCGACGCACATCATTCGTGATGGTCAAGACGTTGCTATTCAAGATGGTGCGATAACCACTGCACTTGAACAAGGTTTGGAGCTTGGTGACCTTTGGGGACACTCAGTAAATCGAACACTGCCAGAAACCAGCAAAGTGGTGATTCAATTTAAAACTCGCACACAGCAAAGCTTTGATTTCTACGTCACAACCGATGCGGGCTCTCGTATCGAGTTCGACGCACAAGGTCAGATTCAGTTTAAGCATGAATCGGACAAGAAAAAGGGACTGAGCGCGGAAAACCTCAACGTAACCAGAAACCTGTATCGCGATGGTGAGGATTACCTGTGGGAAATCGTTATCGAGAACAAAGGTATTTACGAAGATGGTATTCCGGGCGTTAAGTTGATGACGGTTGAGGGAATCGTTATTTACACAGACCAGTACGGTCGTTACCACGTGCCCGACCAATGGGTACTCAATAAGAAAGGTAAGAACTTCCTCGTGAAGTTGGACACTGATTCGCTCTCCACCTCCATGGAAGTGGTGAGCGAAAACCCAAAAGTGTTGCGAATTACCCCGAACAAGCTCACCAAGTTCAACTTTAGCGTTCATCGCAAAGACCAACAAAGTGAACAGAAGTAAGCCATTGGAACCGTAACTGGAAATTGTATGAAAGTATTTAGTAAGTCTCGTTTAGCGACGTGTGTGTTAACGGCCATTCCTGTGATGGCGGTAGCGAAAGACACAGGTAAGCTTGAAAAACTCGGTTCTGAGACGACTGGCATTGAAATCACCAAGCCGAACCAAGACCAAGACAGCTCGCGTATTTACTTAGAGCAAGGCGCTATTTGGGCAAGCCGTGACATCACTCGCTTTGACCCAGTATTAGATGTCAGTGTCAGCGATGAATTAGAAGTCGAACAAGGCACACTGCGTGACAGCGTCGGTTTCACCATTACCACCAACTACGGTTACTACATCAAAAAGTACCAGTTGGAAGTGTACCTAGTGGGTGACTTTGGTTTGTCTGAGCCAATCGCTGTGCTTGAAGGCGATAAACTGGCGAACGACTCTGACATCAATTGGGATGGTCAAACTGATGTTGATTATCAGTTTGAGGTCGGTGAGCAGCTGATGTCCCGCCTAAAAGCGTGGGACAAAGATGGCAACATGGATGTGACCACCGTTGGTGTGACTGACTTAGTTAAGCCGGACTCTGAAGTCGATATCGACCGAAACGATAACGACGATGAAGAGAGCAAAGGTAAAAGTTACGGACAGGCAAAGCTGATGCGTCACAACATCCCGACCAATGCGGGCTTAGCCAAGTTCATTGGCACCGGTTTGAAAGGCGTTGATAAAGTCATCATCGGTGAAGATGAATTTGATGTCGAAGATGGCAACTTATACGCAGAGCAGTACTTACCAACAGACTCCTACATTTTCCCTACCAAGGTTGTGTTTGATAACGGTGATGAACGTCGTTACAAGCTGTACGTTCGTATTCCAGATACGTACTACGCACAAACCGGTTTGGCTGATCTTTATGTTGGTAAGAATAATGTGTCTGGTAATAGCGATGCATTAAGTGTCGATGACCAGTATCAAAATGACATCTATAACCAAGGTCGTTTAGCGTACTTTGGTCAGGGTAAATTTGGCGACAAACTTCGTGTAACAACTCACTTTGATACGCGAGAAAGTGAAATCAAAGACATGTTCAAACATCCGTTCGCCTCAGACGATTCGGATGTGTTCGATATCCTCGAAGACGACGATGAGCTTTATTACGGTAACTATGGTGACAGCTCAAACATCGAAAAAGTGGTCAACACCAAGGGCAAGGTTTACCTCAATGTGGAATACGATAAGTCTCAATACTTGTGGGGTAACTACAACACGGGTTTAACAGGCACTGAGAACAACGATTACAACCGTAGCCTCTATGGTTTCAAAGCTGATTATCGCACTCGCGATACTACACAATACGGTGAAGATCGTCTGAACATGGTCGGTTTTACCGCAGAAGCAGATTCGTTGTATGCACACGATGAGTTCTTGGGTACAGGCGGCTCTCTGTACTTCCTTCGTCATGGTGAAGCGGTACCGGGAAGTGACAAAGTTTACGTCAAAGTAAAAGATGAATCTGGCCTAGTGCAGAATGAAATCCCACTTGAGCCGGGCGTCGACTATGACTTTGACCCGTACCAAGGTCGAATTATTTTGACCAAGCCACTCGACAATATCCTATCCGACAGCTTTGGCAGCGTGATTGAAAACGGAGACGACTACGAAAACTTTCTGGTTGTCGACTATGAGTACGTCCCACAAGGTTCAGATTCATTAGATGCGATGTCTTACGGTGGTCGTGCTAAAGGTTGGATCAACGATTACGTTGGTGTTGGCGTGACGTATGCAACTCAAGAAAAGGACAACCAAGACTACGAGTCTTACGGTACGGACTTAACGTTGCGTGCAACAGAAGGTACCTACATTAAGGCTGAGTTTGCACACAGTGAAGGTACTCAAACTGAGTCGAATTTTGTCTCTGTTGATGGCGGCTTAACCTTTACGCCAATTGGCGACACATTGGAAGACCGCGAGGGCGACAGTGTCCAAATCACAGCTGTCACCAGCCTTTATGATCTTGCTCCAACCATTTTTGGTGCTGTTGGTAATGACCTGAAACTTTGGTATCGAGACAAAGACGCGGGATACAGCTACGCAAGCAGCAGCGATGATTTAGAGCAAGAGGCATACGGTGCTGAACTTCGTTTGCAAGCTACCGATCGCTTGGCGGTTCTCTCTCGCTTCTCGACCAATGAAGAGCGCGATGTCGATGGTAATCTAGAAACAGATACTGAAACGATTGAGATCGAGACTCAAGTCAAAATCACCGAGCACATCAAAGTTTCGGCGGCAGGGCAACAAACTGAAGAGCTTAACCAAAACGACGAGCACAGCGATGCGACCTTAGCGGGCGTGCGTTTGGAATACATGTGGGACAGCGAGAACAGCGTTTACGTTAAAGGGCAAAAGACCGTCGATCAGTCGGATGACTATGATGAAAACGACAGCGCGTCGATTGGCGCTGAATTCCAAGTGTTGGAAGACTTGTCTCTTGGTGGCGAATACACCGATGGCGACCGAGGCCAAATAGCAGAAGCGACTGTGACTTACGATGTATCCGATGACCACTCAACCTACGTAACTTATGTAGATGATAACTACGAAGGCCAAAACAACGTGATTGTTGGTCAGCGTGCAGACCTCACCAGCAGTGTCGATTTTTACCAAGAGAACCAGTTTGTTGATGAAAATGATGGTCATGGCCGTATCGACTCGTACGGCTTTGGCTACGATGTGACGGAAGATGTCGAGATGGGGATCGGTTATCAGCTTGGGGAAATTGAAGATGACCAGAGCATCACCACAGAGCGTGAGTCCATCAGCTTCAATGCTTCAATTGACCTAGATGACATCACCCTAAGCCACAAATTTGAATATCGAGTGGATAAGAGTGAAGACGACCCTGACATCGCTCAGCGAGAACTGCAACAAATCGTGACGACCAACCGTTACACGCATCACTTAACGGAAGAGTACACGCTATTTGGTAAGTACAACTACTCCATCACCGAAAGCGAAACCACGGGCGAAACCATGGCGCAATTTACCGAAGCCACTGGCGGCCTCGCGTATCGTCCGATCTACAACGATCGACTCAACTTACTGAGCCGCTACACGTATATTGCAGATTTCGATCAACTGGATCGCGATGTGGATTATCAAGACGAAACCAGTCAGATCATTGAAGTTGAGGCGATCTATTCGATTGACCAACACTGGGATGTCGGTACTAAGTACGCCCATAAAGACAAACAGCAAGCTTTTGAACGAGCATCTGGTTCGAATGAGCTGGTTAAAAGCGATATCGACCTATACGGATTAAGCGCTTCTTACCGTGTGATGAAAGAGTGGGATGTGACGGGTGAATACCACTGGAAAACAGACACACTCAACGATGAGCTAGAACACGGTGCGTTAGTTTCGGTGAACAAGCACATCGGCGAGAACTTCAAAATGGGGATTGGTTATAACTTCTCTGCGTTTGATAGTGACTTAACCAATGATGACGACTACGACGCATCCGGCGTGTTTATTAACTTAGTCGGTAAGATCTAAGCATTCCCCAAAGTGGGTTGAAAGTTAAGAGTTGAGAATTCAAAGTGACAGTTAAGAGTAAGATGAAAACAATTATTTTCCTAATAAGCGCAGTGATGAGTACTTTGCTGCTTTCCGGCTGTGCAACCGACACCTATGTGAGTCAGGAGAACCGAGACAAGTTTGCTGGCATCGATGTGTCTAAGTTTTTAATCAGCGAGTGTTTGGCGCCAGAGCGTGAGGTGCACATCGCCATCGCAGAGCATTTTGCGTTTGATAAATATCAATTACGCGACCTCGACAAGATCAACTTAGATACCTTTGTTAAAGAGATCAGAGGCTTAAAAGGGCGCATCACGATTGTCGGCCATACTGATTTCAAGGGTTCTCTCGAATATAATGAGCGCCTTTCACAGCGCCGTGCTAAATCGGTCGCAGATTATTTGAAAGGGCAACTAGACCCAACGCAATATGACTGGGAAGTGAAACATCTTGGTGAGACTCAACCTCTTCTGTTTGGTAAGACAGATAAAGACCGAGCGGAGAACCGCCGTGCATTTATCGTGTTTGAAGAAGCTCAGAAGTACGAAGAGATGCCTTTCTGTGAGCCGCCAAAACCAGAACGTAAAGTTTATATGGCAATGACGCCGCACTTCGATTTCGATAAGTCAGTACTCAAGCAAGAAGACCTAACTCAGTTAGATGACTTCACAACTAAGTTGAGCGGCCTGCAAGGTAGCATAATGGTGGCAGGGCACACCGACCAAGCGGGTTCACTTTCTTACAATGAAAAGCTGGCAGAGCGCCGCGCAGAAACGGTGGTTGAATACCTCAAAACCAAACTCGACCCTAAGCAGTTCATCTGGGAAGTGAAGTCATTTGGTAAGTTGCAGCCTGCGATTAATGAACGCTCTGAAAAAGCCGATGCATTAAACCGCCGCGCGTTCATTGTGTTCAAAGAATCTGATATTACCGCCGAACAGCAAGCTCTTGCTGGCAGTGAACAAGAAGCGGTGAGCAGCGAGAGCGATTAGAGTTCACCGAAGAATAACGAATAGTTGCCTTTACAATAAAACGCAAAAAGCCCCATACGTTGGGGCTTTTTGTTGCTTGCTCTACGGATTAAGTTGGGTCGAAGAGCTATTCTGATGGCAAATTCTGTTTCAATTCCAGAAGCATTCGGTAGGCACTTTCTCCTGACATCTCATACGGGTTGAACTGGTCTGATGTTGAAAACTGTAAATTAACCAGTTCAGTTAGGCTAGATTGTGGAATATCACCCATAGACCAATCACCAAACTGCCTACAATCGATTTCTTTGAAATATAAAATCATGACGTTTTTGTGTCGCGTGTCATTCAAGATATGATTGTAAGTATGGTTCACTGCGGTTCTCGAACCTTCAATACATTGCAGGAAATACTTATCATTGTGGCTTAGAAGGCCTGTTAAATGGCTTTGCTTATTGCGGTCGTGTGAAATCTGAAGAATGTCGTTCAAAGCCTGAGAATCGCAACTTTCACAGAGCGTACTGACATAAATTAACCGAGTTAGGAACATAGGCATCATTTCGAATTTTTTTTCAAAGGGTATTAATAAATATAAGCCAAGATCATGGAATTGCGAGTTATTGATTTAATTGTCACTCGGTGGCTTTTGGAAGAGAGAGGATGGGGATGAAGTAGAAAAGGGCAGGTCGCAAGATACGCTAAAATGACTCGAATGTTGGCCATTCAATTATTTTAGCGACCTGCTTGTGAGCTCGTTAGTTGTTTAGAATTGAAATCGATTCAACGTTTGAAGACGCATCAAAACGAACATTGACCAACACACTCTCTCGTTCGAAAGTCACATCATCAAAGTCAGTCGTTGCGATCTTAAATCCATTTCTTGCGAATAAACTCGTCACCGTTGTTCGTTGTTTCTGTTCCATACCGCATGTCAGTAGTTCGTTCATCGTGATCTTCATTAGGTAACCGTGTGCATAGTGTAAGCGTACAGACTCTACATTATGAGATCAATTGCTTAATCGATAAGCTATATTGATATGTTCAATTGAGTGATTCAGGTATTTAAAAGCCGGATGGATAGTGGGCAAGGGAGTTATGCGACCTATGACAAGTGGAGCGTTATGTGACCGTGGTTCAGCATTCCTAGAGCGTGAGATTCATTACAAAAATCTCTTTGAAATAAGTAGTTACAAAGCAAGGTGAACCATGCCCGCCGTTTAGTCTGTTTGGTCGGTTATTGGAACCATTATCGGCCTATATCTAACTTAACTAAAGTACACAGATTTATGATGAGTAGATTCCTTAATAAGCCTTCTTCATATTGAAATTTCACATGCAAGATGGTGTTGTTATAAGTGTTATTAATTGCATAAGCTTGATTTTAATATTAGTTTGATTTATAAAATAAGCACTCGTTCATTAACTTCATGATTATATTAGTTTTTACTAACCTTTAATAACATGGAGAAAGGCGATGAAAAAGAATCAAACACGCAACAGGTTAGCGAATTTAGTGCGACTTCGTAGGTCATACAAAGCATCAGATTTTCTGGTGAGCTCTAACGAACTCCGAGTTAAGAAAGATGTGTACAGCTTACGTAAAATCAAACAGTTAGAAATTCGCCAATTGGGTCTTAAAGAAAACGCAATCAATATTGTTTCGTTGGCTTTAGTTCTCTCGGCTGCGACTTGGGCATTTGTTCCTCAGTTCGGTTTACCGATGCTTGCACTGACCTTTATCTTGGCGTTTGTTACATGGCGAAGATATGAGTTGCGTGCAGAGTTTAAAGGAGCCGATGAAACTGGCGACCACTGGGTTTCCGTGGCGCGCGGTTGTACTCGAGAAGAGTTCAAAGTGTTGAAAAACGTTGAATTGGCTTTGCGCGATCAGGTGTCTTAATGGTTAGATCGGTTAAGGCTTGGGTCTTATAACCGTTAAGCACCCATAATCAATAAAGCTCGTCATTGCATGGCGAGCTTTTTGTTTTCTGAAAAACACAGATAGTGCAGGTTACTTTGAGAGGCCAATGCTTATATGTGTAATGGGGGTTGATATGAATCTTAAGTCACGGCGTTTTTGATGCTCTTTGTGGTTTTGAATATAGGGAGAGGGTGGAAATGAATACACGAGTCAGTGAGAGTTCTTTTAAAAGGCTCATCCAGTTAGTTGGTTGTGTTTTGATTATAGTGTTGAGCAATAGTCGACTCTCCAATGCTCAAAGCATCGAGTTTCCTACTTGTGTACAGAGCGAGGTTTTGAATACAGAAATCCACCTTTATGTTGATGAATCGGTGTTAGATGAATATTCCAAAGCATTTATAGCCTCTAAAATAGCGACATGGGAAAGCTATTCGAATCTGGTGTTAAAAAACTCCTGCGTCCCTATGACGAGAAAAGTCACTAAGGTGACTTATACGTCTGAAATCGACAGCCTTTGGTTTCAAGATTTGGGCGCAGCAGAGAGGTTATTAAAACTCTCGATGGAAGAACCGATTCCAGAAACAACAGAAGACGGCGTCCCCATTTTTACTGGGATAGTATTTTCTAATTATAATTTTAGCTTTGAGTCTGATTATTGTGGTATGTCTTCTTCGGTATCCTACTTTTTTTCTTTAGCGATAAACTGCCCTGATTACTTAATGGAGCATGAAATTGGCCATTTAAGTGGTGCTAATCATGACTATAAAACGTTATTGAAAGATTTTGATAGTATAGAAAGTTACATTTCTGGAACGTATCCAAGAGCTCCTCAATATTCCTTCGGTACAATTTGTGCTGACAGAGGCACAGTGATGTCTTATGAGCGAGATGTTATACCTGCATATTCCAGCCCGGACATCAGAGTAGATGGCACAAAGTGCGGGGATAGCAAATACCACAATAATGCGAGAGTGCTTAGAGAGTTCGCACAAGCTTATTTAACCCCATGATTGCCTAGTTGGTAGCCTGTTGTTTTATCGAACGTTATAACGCGTTCAATTCAAAGTGTTTGTCCTGTGATCTTTAAATTTGGAACGAGCGTATTTCTCCCAGTTTATTAAGGAAGAGTATGTATGATGTTATCCAAAGAGAATGAATCAAGAATTATTGAAATGGCGTGGGAAGACAGAACGCCGTTTGAAGCAATAGAACAGCAATTTGGTTTAAATGAATCGGAAGTGATTCGTTTTATGCGTAGCCATCTCAAGCTTGGCAGTTTTAAGCTGTGGTGTTCACGTGTTTCTGGGCGCTCGACCAAGCATGTAAAACTACGCAGTTCGGACGTTTCGAGAGGTTATTGTCCGACTCAATACAAGTACCGCTAGATAGGGACTTATTTAGTCAGCCCAAATGACATTTGATTGTGGAACAAGAAAGGTGGCGCAATGCACTGGACGCACAAAGACCCTCGTAATCATCACACTCATGGTTGGTTGAAGCATAACGGGAAAGTATACGAGTAAACACCTCCGAGACTTTTCCCTTCAAGGCTATAAGATAAAAAGGAATTTTGATGTTTAAGCTGGAAACTGACAGGTTGATTCTTCGAGATATGAGTATCGAAGACGAGTGTGCCTTTGTTGCGATCTCTCAAGACGCAAAGTATCAGCGTTTCTATGATGAAAGTGATTGCGAACCTAACAAATATCGAGAGCTAACTCAGTTGTTTGTTGCACAGGCTTTGGAAGTACCACGCCAGTCCTATCAGCTAGCGGTTGAAAGCAAAGATTCGGGGAAGTTTATTGGAACCGTTTGTTTACGTCTTGAACGCGATAAACAAGCTTCAATGGGCTGTGCTTTATCGAGGGAAACTCAGGGAAAAGGGCTTTCTATAGAAGCATCTGAAGCCCTCGCTGATTTTGGTTTCTCAGAGTTAGGCATACACCGTATCTACGCCGAAACCATCAGCAAGAACTTGGCAGTCATCAAATTGTGTAAGTCACTGGGAATGAAACAAGAAGCGTGTTTTAAAGATCATCGATTCTTCAAAGGTCAATGGTGGGATACAGTTGTGTTGGCGGTTCTACGTTCTGATTGGAAAAAGGCTTAGTGATGGAAAGTGAAAGGCTCAAATTAACCCCTCCATCATTAAAATACTGCGAAGAGATGTTTGAGGTGATAAATGAGTGCAAGGCCGAATTTTCCCCATTCTTACCTTGGGTTTCTGATTCTCTAACTAAAGAGCAGCTAGAACTTAACATTCAAGATGCTACCAATAATTTCGCCAACTTTACTGGCGAGTTCTGGTTCAATATTATTGACAAGCAAACAGGGGTATTTATCGGGGCTATTGGCTTTATGATCAGAGACGATACTGTCCCTTACTTTGAAATCGGTTACTGGTTGCAAACATCAAAAACGGGCTTGGGTTACGTGAATGAAGCTGTCCGAATTATCGAAGAATATGCATTCACTCAAAAAGGTGCGAAAAGAGTCGAAATTAGGATGGCAGGCTCGAATCTTAAAAGTCAGGCCGTGGCCAAACGATGTGGCTATCAACTTGAAGATCGCTTAGCCAATGATCGACGTTTGCCATCAGGAGATATGGACAGCACGCTCGTTTACGCCAAAATAAGCCAGTCTTAAATGTGTGCTGTTGATTCTTAATGTGTGGCACTTTTATTGAGAGAAACCGTAAATTCCCAAGTACTCTGAAAGACCAACATTTAGCGCTTAGTTATCTGGCTCATCGTCTACAGTGACGTCACCATTCATTGAGTTGTAGTCAATGGAAATTCCCGGTACGACTCGATAATGATAGATACACTGATCCGTCTGTATATATTCAGCAATGTAGTCGGTTTCTTCTGGTGAATTGAAACTTGAAATACTAGGTGGATCGAGGAGCAGTGCGCCCCATACCGAAATGCAGTCTTCAGCGTTATCTAATCTTGGGGACTCTTCGGGTAAGTGCCATTGTTGGGCCGGGTATCCCCATTCATTGAAGTCAAGCTGGCCGGTCGCGGAGTCATCATAGATAGGGACATTCGTGGAAGCACCACCACCGTTTGAGGTTAAATTTTTTGAATAGGCAAGATCGACCCCTGTTTTAAAAGAAGCACCAGTACCTTTAACGACTGCAATATGAGAATCGGTACTTACGTTGAGGAACCTTGGAGCGGCAGTGACGGCGAGTATTCCAAGGATCACAATAACGACAACAAGCTCAATAAGTGTAAAACCGTTCTTTTTCATTTAGCACCTCTTTTTAAGGTCGCTAGTATGCATTATAAGTTACTATTACCAAAGGGAATGTCCTTGTTTTAGTGGTAATTTAAATGCTCAATAATGAATGTTGTGATTAAGGTAACTTATATTTTATAAATCCCATGCGTATGGTTTAAGTACTGTGTATCTCACTTTGATATTAATTTTAGTTCTATGAAGGTTTTGCAATTAATGAATATCGTTGAAACGGTAAAGCTTCATCTTTCAGACGTTGGTTATCCAGAGGCTAGTGTTAAAACAGGGCAGGTTCGATCTATATCGGCGCTCGTTTTTAAAACCATCAAAAATAAAGATATCTCTAATGTTTTGTCCCTGTTTACTCAATTGCTTGAAGAAAGGGATTGGGCGTTAGGTGTTATTGCTTACGACTGGGCATTTAGAGTAAGAAAACAATATTCGAAAGAAACGTTTCCAATCTTTGAGCATTGGTTAATGGAGTATGTCACTGACTGGAATGATTGTGATGACTTCTGCACTCATGCGTTTGGTGAGTTACTGTCTCAATACAATGAGTTGTTCGAACTCACAACCAAATGGGGCGAACATTCGAATTTTGCTGTACGTAGAGCCGCTGCTGTCATATTAATTTATCCGATCAATCAGAATCGATACTCAGCGTTGGCTCCGCTTTGTGTAGCAGACCTATTGATAGAAGATGGACATGACCTCGTGCAGAAAGGATATGGTTGGATGCTTAAAGTCCTCAGTAAAAAGGAACCTCAACAGGTTATTGGTTATTTAAACGCTAAGCATGCCGCAATACCAAGAGTTGCTTTTCGCTACGCGATTGAAAAATTGGACGATAAAACTAAGCGAGAGTTAATGTTACTTTAACCACTGGCACTCCTCAAATCATTATCAGAATCCGGTGTGATTAATTATAACGATTAAAATAGGAACCCAAGGTGCAAGAGCAAACGAGAGGACTCGATCGAGAAGGGTTCATTCAAAATCTTTATTCGCCAAAGAACATTGCGCCTGAATTTCAAGAAGTGGTGTCAGCAGTCGTTGATTCGCTGCTAAGAGAGCTTCCAGGTCAAGTTGATGGTATCTACTTGTATGGAAGCGTGCCTGGAGGAACGGCCATTGTTGGTCGCTCTGATTTGGATGTTTCTATCGTACTCGCTACGCCTGTTGGTCAGAGAGAAAAGGAAGTATTTAACCTACTTTCCGGCACCATACCCCAAACCTATCCGCAAGTGACCAAGCTTGATATCGATCCTGGCTTCCTGCGGGATGTTCTGCAACCCAACGAAGAATTCCATTGGCAGTTTTGGCTCAAGCATTGTTGCTGTTGTATTTGGGGGAATGATTTATCTATAAAGTTTCCACGATATAAGCCCAGTAATGAAATAGCGCAAGCTCTTAATGGCGATTTATCAACTTTTCTTAAGCAAATGCCCTCGAGTTTCAAAACAATGACTGATGCAGATGTCGTTAAGGTAATTGGCAAAAAGTTAGTGCGATCGGAGCTATGCTGATTTCTGGTGTATGGAAGAGAAAGTAAGTTGCGGTGTAATCTGT
>NZ_JBGOOD010000071.1:0-21342 GCF_041439475.1 Vibrio sp. 1S139 | reverse complement strand
TTCCAGCTAAATATCCGTTTAGATTCAAACAGTAATGCTTATCCGAACGGCATTGGACGAATGTCGTCAGCCTTTCAAATTTTCGGTTACCACTGGAGCGTTTATTCTTTTAGAACAGCTTACTCGACCAACCTAGTTTGTTACGTAGAACATGGTAGTAGTTGTAGTCTTTAGGATGGATCAACTTAAGTACATTCGGGCTTTGGTAAATGTGGATCTCATCACCAGGAGAAACAGGCAGTGAGATTTGACCATCGCAGCTCACCTCCTGAGTTCCACGGTTATCAGGCGATACGATAAGCTTAATACGACGCTTGCCATCCACCACTAATGGGCGGCTTGAAAGGGTATGCGGGAACATTGGCACGAGTGAGATAGCATTTAGGCTTGATGACAGGATAGGGCCGCCGCCGGAAAGCGAGTAGGCGGTAGAACCTGTCGGTGTTGAGACGATTAAGCCATCAGAGCGCTGTGAGAAGGCGAAGCTATCATCGATATACACTTCGAACTCGATCATGTGCGCCACTTGTCCGGGGTGCAGTACTGCCTCATTAAGTGCCGCATTGTGGCTTTTTATCTGGCCGTGACGATGAATTTCCGTTTCAAGTAAGAAGCGCTCTTCTTCCATGAACTCGCCTTTGAGAACATCAGTCAACGCGCTCTGGAAGTTTTCAGGGTTGAGATCGGTTAGGAAACCAAGATTACCTCGGTTAACACCAATCACTGAAATGTCGAAACGTGACAAGATTCTAGCGGCACCGAGCATATTTCCGTCACCACCGACCACAATAGCGAGATCGGCGCGTTTACCTAATTCAATCAGGCTAGAAAAATGTTCTTTTGGGATGTCGTCCAAAATAGTGGCGAGTCTGTCATCAACAAACACTTGATAACCCTCAGCACTTAACCACTGATAGAGCTCTCTATGAGTCTGAATTGCTTGCTGATCTCGAGGTTTACCGATAATGGCGATGACTTCAAATGGCTTTTTCATAACGTTTCCAAACGAATTAGGCTTGAATCAAAATTCTTCATCCCCATAATAAAGGCAAGTTGAACGTCTATGCGAGTGTTTTATATCAATTTGGGGCGCAAACACGCCTGTCACTTGCATTGAAAACGAATTCTGGAGATATCATGAGCAACGAAGAAAACAAAGTAACCGAAGCAGAGCTAGATCAGATCATCGCTGAAGCTGAGAAAGTTGAAGAAGCTGAACTGAATGAAGACGCTGCTGATGAGCAGGAAGCAAAAATCGCTCAACTGGAAGCTGCACTGCTTTCTAGCGAATCTAAAGTGAAAGAGCAGCAAGATTCTGTTCTTCGCGCGAAAGCTGAAGTTGAAAACATGCGTCGCCGTAGCGAACAAGAAATTGATAAAGCGCGTAAATTCGCTTTGAACAAGTTTGCTGAAGGTCTGCTTCCTGTAATCGACAACCTAGAGCGTGCAATGCAAGCGGCAGACGCTGAAAACGAAGTGGTTAAGCCACTGTATGAAGGTGTTGAGCTAACGCACAAAACGTTCGTAGACACAGTTGCTAAGTTTGGTCTCAAAGAGATCAACCCTGAAGGTGAAGCGTTCAACCCTGAATTCCACCAAGCGATGTCTATCCAAGAAAGCCCAGATCACGAATCAAACACGGTTATGTTTGTGATGCAAAAAGGCTACGAACTAAACGGTCGTGTGGTTCGCCCAGCGATGGTTATGGTTGCTAAGTAATGACGAATTACGTTGCCAAGTGGTTGACTGGCGCATTGACTGAATCAGTCGCTGCGACAAAATAAATCACTGGTTTGCGTAAAATAAAAAGAGAGGCATAGGCCTCTCTTTTTTTGTGCCTATAACTTGAGAGTCCACGTAAATAAGCATCAAAACCGCATTAAGAATGTCGTTCTTTTTATTTCATTCAGATCAGCGATTTAGAGTTTTGTGTTATGAAACTTGTTGTGATTGAGTAAATGTTTTGATGTCACACTTGTGATGTTTTTGTAAATAAATACTTTTAATTGTTATCTTTGTATGTAAAATCCACTGCCATATAGCGATTTGGGTCGCATATATAACTATAAAAGTACAAATTTTAAACACAACAAACTGGAGAAGAACGATGGATAAATCGCTCTCAAGTAAAATTTTTGTAGGCTTGTTCGCCGGTCTACTTATTGGTACTGCTATTCAGTACCTATTCAGCGGTATTGCTATTTTTGATACGTATCTACTTGGCGCTGCCGAAGGTGCTGGTGGTATGTTCGTATCACTTATCAAATTGCTTGTAGTTCCTCTTGTATACGTATCTATTGTTTGCGGTATTGTTGAGCTAAAAGATATTCGTTCATTTGGTCGTCTTGGTGGTAAAACCTTTGGTCTTTACATTATTAACACCATCATCGCGATTTCAGCAGCGCTAACGATTGGTCTTATTTTCCAACCAGGTGCAGGTGCGAACCTTGCGGGTACGGTTTCTGAGACAATTGCGCTTACAACAACTGAAACACCAGATATCTTCTCTCTTGTTGTTAACATCGTTCCTAGCAACCCTGTAGAAGCGTTTGCAAGCGGCGACATGCTACAAATTATCTTCATGGCAATTTTGACAGGTCTTGCTATTCAAGCGCTTGATTCTCGTGGTGGCCCAGCTATCAAGACATTCAAGATGGCTAACGAAATCATGATGAAGCTTATCGGCCTAGTAATGAGCTTGGCGCCTTACGGTGTATTTGCTCTGATGATTCAACTGGGCGCAACACTGGATGCAGACACGCTAATGTCAGTTGCTGGCTATGTGGCGCTTGTGGTTGCAATGCTTGTGTTCTGGATTTTCTTCTTCTACCCAATGATGGTTGGTTCATTCACTGGTATTTCTCCAAAGCAGTTCCTACGTGCAACGCGTGAGCAAGTTCTATTCTCACTATCTACAGCAAGTTCGAACGCAACAATCCCAGTAACAATGCGTACTCTTACTGACAAACTAAACGTATCTAAGTCAGTAGCAGGTTTCGGTGTACCACTGGGTGCAACAATGAACATGTCTGGTGTATCTATCTACATTGCACTCGCAACTATGTTCGTAGCAAACGCGTTTGGTCAGCCAATCAATACTGCTGATATCTTCACTCTTGGTCTAACTATCCTGCTACTGTCTATCGGTGCTGGTGGTGTTCCTGGTGGCGGTGTTGTGATGGTAGGTGTTCTATTGCACCAACTAGGTTTACCACCAGAAGGTCTAGCGATTGTTGCTGCTGTTGACCGTATCTGTGACATGTTCTGTACTTCTTCAAACGTAGTGGGTGACACAGCGGTGAACACTATCGTTGCTAAATCTGAAAACGAAATTGGCGTTGAAGCTAACGAAGAAGCTGAGCTGCAAAAAGCAGAAGTTTAATTCAGAGACTCTTTCCGCTATAGATTTAATCTGAGCTGAAACCCTGAGTAGATAAACGGAGCCCAAGTGGTTCCGTTTTTTATTGGGTGAGAAGGCCCCTTGTCTATTTTTACTCAACAAACGAAAGTGCAGTCTGGGTTGTTGTGTAAGGGGGAGCCTCTTCGAGAGTTAGTTTACAGAAACAAGACTCTGCTACAAGAAAGGATAGTAGAGGGTGAACAAACCCAGTTATAGGACTTATATAGGTAGTAATGATATTCATTCGTACCTAATCATTGCTTTTATAAAAATAAATATAAAAAAATCCATTTTCACCCTTGAAAAGGCTTCATGAGCCCTTATCTATGGTGCATACGAAAGCAAATTACATTTGCACTTTAATTTTGTGTATTAGGGTTGATTCCCTGATTACCACCCCCACATATGTGGGTATAGCAAAAACTTAATAGAAAATATTTCGGAGATGGCCTGATGGGTAAAATCATTGGTATTGATTTAGGTACTACTAACTCTTGTGTTGCTGTTCTTGATGGCGACAAACCACGCGTAATTGAAAATGCTGAAGGCGAACGCACAACAGCATCAGTAATCGCATACACAGAAGGCGAAACGCTAGTTGGTCAACCTGCAAAACGTCAAGCTGTTACTAACCCTCAAAACACACTGTTCGCTATCAAGCGTCTAATCGGTCGTCGTTTTGAAGATGAAGAAGTTCAACGCGATATCGAAATCATGCCTTTCAACATTGTTAAGGCTGACAACGGTGATGCATGGGTAGAAGCGCAAGGCCAAAAAATGGCTGCTCCTCAAGTATCTGCTGAAGTTCTTAAGAAAATGAAGAAAACAGCTGAAGACTTCCTAGGCGAAGAAGTAACTGGCGCAGTAGTAACTGTTCCTGCTTACTTCAACGATGCTCAACGTCAAGCAACGAAAGATGCTGGCCGTATCGCTGGTCTAGATGTTAAACGTATCATCAACGAACCAACTGCTGCTGCTCTAGCTTACGGCCTAGACAAGCAAGGTGGTGATCGCACTATCGCTGTATACGACCTTGGTGGTGGTACATTCGATATCTCTATCATCGAAATCGATGAAGTAGAAGGCGAGAAGACTTTCGAAGTTCTTTCAACTAACGGTGACACTCACCTTGGTGGTGAAGATTTCGATAACCGCATGATCAACTACCTAGTAGATGAGTTCAAGAAAGAGCAAGGTATCAACCTTAAATCTGATCCACTAGCAATGCAGCGTGTTAAAGAAGCAGCAGAAAAAGCGAAAATCGAGCTTTCTTCTACTACTCAAACTGACGTAAACCTACCTTACGTTACTGCTGATGCGACTGGTCCTAAGCACATGAACATCAAAGTGACTCGTGCGAAGCTTGAGTCTCTAGTTGAAGACCTAGTTCAACGTTCTCTTGAGCCACTAAAAGTTGCTCTAGCAGATGCTGACCTATCTGTAGGCGAAATCACTGACGTTATCCTAGTTGGTGGTCAAACTCGTATGCCTATGGTTCAAGCTAAAGTAACTGAATTCTTCGGTAAAGAGCCACGTAAAGACGTGAACCCTGACGAAGCTGTTGCAATGGGTGCTGCTGTTCAAGGTGGTGTACTAGCTGGTGACGTTAAAGACGTTCTACTACTAGACGTTACTCCTCTATCTTTCGGTATCGAAACGATGGGCGGCGTGATGACTAAGCTTATCGAGAAAAACACAACTATCCCTACTAAAGCGGATCAAGTGTTCTCTACAGCTGAAGACAACCAAAACGCAGTAACTATCCACGTTCTTCAAGGTGAGCGTAAGCAAGCGACTTACAACAAGTCTCTTGGTCAGTTCAACCTAGAAGGTATCCAACCAGCACCACGTGGCATGCCACAAATCGAAGTAACATTCGACCTAGATGCTGATGGTATCCTGAACGTATCTGCTAAAGATAAAGCAACAGGTAAAGAGCAGAAGATCACTATCCAAGCATCAGGCGGCCTGTCTGAGGAAGAGATCGAAGCAATGGTACAAGAAGCAGAAGCTAACAAAGAAGCGGACAAGAAGTTCGAAGAGCTAGTAACTGCACGTAACCAAGCTGACCAAATGATTCACGGCACTAAGAAGCAAGTAGAAGAAGCTGGTGAAGCTCTACCTGCAGACGAGAAAGCTAAAATCGAAGCGGCTATCACTGCACTAGAAGAAGTTAAGTCTGGTAACGATAAAGAAGCTATCGACGCTAAAGTTCAAGAACTTATGCAAGCAGCTCAAAAGCTAATGGAAATTGCTCAACAGAAAGCTCAAGCTGAACAAGCTGGTGCTGACGCTGGTGAACAACCTAAGCAAGACGACGATGTTGTAGACGCTGAGTTTGAAGAAGTTAAAGAAGACAAAAAATAATTTCGTCGCAGAGTAGCCTGATTTCGTTATCGGAAGTGTCCACCTACTAACGTAGGCTCCGCGCTTCCACTTAGGACTCAAGCTATCTGCTTAGAAATTTGTCTCAAAGACTTATTATTGCGGGCGTCAGAGGTAACTCTCACGCCCGTAAATTTGTATTTAGACTTGTCGATCTAGATAATAGCTTTATTCGGCATTTCAGCCGGCAGAACTTTTATCTAGATTGATACACAGACTACTGAAGTGATCATTCGGTAGTAGCAATTATTTTGGTGACCTAGAACATGTCAAAACGTGATTTTTACGAAGTATTAGGCGTAAGCCGCGATGCATCAGAGCGCGATATTAAAAAAGCGTACAAACGCTTAGCGATGAAATTCCACCCGGACCGTAACCAGGGTGATGAGACCGCAGCAGATAAGTTTAAAGAAGTAAAAGTAGCGTACGAGATCCTAACCGATTCTCAAAAGAAAGCAGCTTACGACCAATACGGTCATGCAGCCTTTGAACAAGGTGGCATGGGCGGCGGCGGTGGTTTCGGCGGCGGTGGCCAAGGTGACTTCGGCGATATCTTCGGTGACGTATTTGGCGACATCTTCGGCGGCGGTCGTCGTGGTGGCGGTCAACAGCGTGCACAACGTGGTTCAGATCTACGTTACAACATGGAACTTTCTCTAGAAGAAGCGGTTCGTGGTGTTTCTAAAGAAATCGAAGTACCAACACTTGTAGAGTGTGATACTTGTGACGGCAGCGGCGCGAAAGCGGGTTCTTCTGCACAAACGTGTGGCACTTGTCATGGCCACGGCCAAGTACAAATGCGCCAAGGTTTCTTTGCGGTTCAACAGACTTGTCCTACTTGTAACGGTAAAGGCAAGATCATCAAAGACCCATGTAACTCATGTCATGGTCAAGGTCGCAAACAGAAGACGAAAACACTTAACGTTAAGATCCCTGCTGGTGTTGATACTGGCGATCGTATTCGTCTATCTGGCGAAGGCGAAGCGGGAGAGCACGGCGCTCCAGCTGGCGATCTGTACGTACAAGTACACGTAAAAGAGCACAACATCTTCGAACGTGACGGCAACAACCTTTACTGCGAAGTACCAGTAAGCTTCTCTATGGCTGCTCTAGGCGGTGAAGTTGAAGTTCCAACACTGGATGGTCGTGTAAACCTTAAGGTACCAGAAGAGACACAAACGGGCCGTATGTTCCGTATGCGTGGCAAGGGCGTGAAAGGCGTTCGTGGTGGCGGTGTGGGTGATCTAATCGTTAAGCTAGTGGTTGAGACTCCAGTTAAGCTAAGCGCTCGCCAGAAAGAATTACTGCGTGAATTCGAAGAAACCTGTGGTGGTGAAGCGGCAAGCAAGCATAAGCCAAAGTCTGAAGGTTTCTTTAGCGGCGTTAAAAACTTCTTCGATGACCTAACTAAGTAATCAAATTTATTGATGTCTTAGGTTATTGATGCCTTGAGTTTTTAATGATTTAAGTTATTGATAAAGTTGGAAAAGCCTGCTCGTTTAGCAGGCTTTTTTGTATCTGTAGATCAGGGGAAAAGAAGCTCGAGAAGAAAGAGTCGAGATTTATCAGATAAATTCTAGAGCCCTTTGGTGGTTGCTCTTGTTACTTCCAACACGTTTCTGGCTCCGAAATGCCCGAGTGGTGCAATTCCAACTTATCGGTATTCGAGTCAAAACATTCATCATTTACTTGCTGCGAAAGCGGTTCCGCTTGAATTGAATAGGTGGTGCTACTCGCAGAGATCGCTAGCGTGTATCGGCTAGTATCGGTATCGCAAAACAAGCATGTCCCTCCTGAAATAATATTCTCCGCTGCCGACGCATAGTTCCCCGTGTACAAGGTCTCCATCTCCAGTTGCATCTTGGTCATATCGACCATTGCTGTGACTCGATGCGCTTTGATGACATGGTTTGTATAACTTGGGTAAGCAATTGCACCGAGTATCCCCACGATAGCGACAGCGAGCAATAACTCGATCAATGTCATCCCTCTCATGCTTAAGTTGTTGCTGTTGCATATATTTTTTCGAATCATCGCGAGTAGTTTCCTTTCATAGCTCAGCCCATTCTTCTCCGGTGGTAGCATCGCTGCAAGATTAAATGCGGTTACGCATTGAGTTACATAGGAATTTGGGAAATGACTCGCGGGTTTACTTTGTTAGAGCTGTTAATAACGGTATCGGTACTGTCGATACTGATAGCGACGGCTGCCCCGAGTTTTAGTTCGGTTACTGAAACCGTCAAGATGCAGCGACTCGCCGGAGAGTTGAATGGTTTTCTCATTCAGGCCAAGTCTGAATCGGTCAAAAGGAATCAAGATCTGTGGGTACATTTCTCTATGGATAAAAATGAGGTGCAATCAACCGGAGAGTGGACTGTAAGGTTAAAGCCTACTGAAGACCTTTCTGGTGAAACGTTACTGATGTTGTCGGGTAAACCATTTCGAGATTTATCGTTTTCCCATAACTACACCGGCGCAAGAATCAGCTTTGAGAGTGTTAGAGGAAGGCCTTCCAGGGGGACAATTTATCTATTCCCTAATGGTACTTCCACTGATCGACTTTTGATCAAGCTATCTAGCCCGCCAGGACGAATTAAGGTATGCGGCGAGTCGAGCGCTCAGTATGGCTATTATGCGTGTTAAGCCGATAGTGGCAGCGCCTAACAAGCAACGAGGAACATCACTGATTGAATTGATGGTGGCCTCTGTGATTGGTGTGTTCGCGATTTCTATTATTGGCAGTGTGTTTATTACGGGGCAGAGAATCGCCAAAGATAAAGGCATCGAGCTATTACTGCTACAAAATCTAACCAGCACCATGCAGGTGATGAAAGAGGATATCCAACGAGCAGGCTACGATGGTTCAAACGGCGATTCCATAAAGCTATCCGGTGCGAGTAATACTATCCAAGTGAGTGGCGCTATTGCGGTTGGTTTTGTTTACTTCCGAGAGGGCTCAAGCGCAAGTAAAGAACATCGAAATATCGTTTACAGAAAAAATGGAACCAAACTGCAAATATGTGAGAAGGGCACCACTGTATCGGAGGCAATTCCTACATTTCATGAGGTTACTGGATGTTACTCACTGTTCGATGACAACCTCATTGATGTTGATGAGTTCAGCATTAATTCCCAAGTATTGGAGCAGAATTCTATCAAGAGCACGCTCACTGATATCAGTATTACAGCGTCAATCCCAACCGCAGGTGTTTCCAAATCTGTTTCGGTTTCCGTTAAGCAGAGGAACTGGCAATGATGATATTTAAAAAGCAGCGTGGTGTGGTGACGTTATTGATTACGTCAGTGCTTTTAATTGGTGCTTTAGTGGTGACATTAGGCACGTATCGCAGTGTATTCCATCAAATTAAAGTCGCACAGAATGAAGTGCAGGGCAGACAAGAACACTGGCGATCGGAAGGAGGCTTGGAGTGTGGCTTCACTTACATCGCTGAAAATGATCTGACAGCTATTCCCAATGATTTAATGGATTATTGTCAGCAGTCGAAAGTCGTTACGTTGGGATCAGAAGCACTCACGCCAAATATATTGGTGTCGAGTTCTGAGTCTTTATCGCTGAACAAAGAGATTAGTTTTGTAGACGCTTCGGGATTAGGAGTAATGCAAACCAATTCGAGTTTAGAATTTATTTCTGATCACAATATCGATATTAATCCTGATATTGCTCTTACTGCTGTTGATGGTATTAACGAGTGTGTATCGGTTCGATTTTTAGATAGTGTTATCTATAAGCAAAAGGGAGGAGGACGTTTGAAGACCATTACTCCAGAGTCACCTCCTTTTTCTACGTTTGAGTCTTGCCAACAAACCACCAATATTAGCAATGATGCAACCATCGACTCCGTTGGGGCGCTGCCTTCAAACTCTTTTCAATCAGATTTCAAATTCGATCCGGATATCGATACGTTCTCTAATTATTTTGGCGTGCCAAAGACGTCAGAGAACATTGACCAAATTAAGCTTGATTATCATGTTATAGACCTTATTGATCGGACAGTTGTCCCCCCTAAGCATATTGACTTGGTTGATGGTGAATATGAAGGAAATAAGTGTAGCAAAGCCATTAATGATGCCTTTTCAAGTGGGGAGAATAAGGTATGGGTTATAGGTGATTGCGTCGTTTATTCACCTGCGATTAATGTAGTTGAACCTATCCCAGGGGTTATTACGCCTCGCTCTTTAGTGATTCAGGACGGCATCGTTGCGAATGGTAACGCGAGCGTATTTGACGGGGCTTTTTATCATCTAAATGATATGACCGTATTCGATAACACTAACTCTCCCGATACTGATACCGACCTACTGAGTGGTTTGTGGGCTAAAGTTCCAGATACAATTCCTATTACTGATTTAGTACAGAGTAATTCGGTTTATATTGGATTTGCTTCTTTTTTCCCTAAAGGAGGGATGTTCTTTGATTCCGTTGGTGGGTTATCGACAATTCAGGGTTCAATCAATTTGGATTATACCGGTGAATACAACCCTCATAGCACTCCTTTAAAAGCGAAGTGGAAGCGAGGATCATGGAATGATTTCTAAGAACTCAGGTTTTAGCTTGATAGAGGTTCTTATCTCTTTTCTGTTGATTGGCGTTGCCTCACTAGGGCTGGTTAAATTACAGGTCTACGCTGAACAAAAATCGGATTTTGCGCTCCACAGCGTAGAGGCGCTGCATTTTGCTGAAAGGCAGATGGAGTATTATCGAACTCGGGCGTCTAATGCGAGTGGGGCGGTAGGTTTAATTCCTTTTTCAGAACTAAATCAGGCGAGTCATTGTCTCAACACAGCAAGTTCAGATCCTTTATCCGGTTTGTCGGGGTCTGCCTATGCCATGACTTGTGAAGTGACTAATGCAAACGGTGCTCTGTCTAGCGCATTAAAAAGCATTACTGTCACAATTGCATGGCAAGATCGTATGAACCACGCACAAAGTATTTACCTCGAAACTATGCTCTCCAAATACAGTGAGTTTGATTGACCCTCAAGCAAACGTTTACTGCATGCCAAGGCTCATGCTACCCCTTTTACTGATAATTTTCACTCCTCGGACATTGTTTACGTGCTAGTTAAAACTCTGTATATGGAATGGTGTTTTTTATGTTTTTATATTGTTGTGGTTGTATGGTGTTTTTGCAAAATATGTCTCCATTTATGGAAAATCAGGTGGAATCTTGTGCTTTTTAACAACGACTTTAATAGAATATGTGCTGTACCAATAGGCCGTGGTCAAAACTTATATTAGGCCTAAACAAAACAACATCACATATGGAGTTACAATGAGTAACCAAGCCGTAAAAAAAGCACCATCGACTGAGAAGATCAGTGGTATGGACCGCTTTCTAAACTTCATTGAACGCGCCGGCAACAAAATTCCAGATCCAGCAATCCTGTTCTTCTGGGCTCTAGTTATTGTATGGGTAGCATCTGCACTTTTATCGAATCTTTCATTCGACTTAATCAACCCTCAAACGGGTGCTGCTCTTGAAGTAAACAACCTACTAACTGGTGAAGCGCTTGCTAGCTTCCTAGCGAATATGGTTACCACGTTCACAGGCTTCGCACCTCTAGGCATCGTACTTGTTGCTATGCTAGGTGTTGGCGTTGCAGACTCTTCAGGCTTCATTACGACTGGCCTTAAGAAGATGCTTAACTTCACGCCAGCTAAGCTACTAACGCCGATGCTAATCTTGGTTGCTATCGTGTCTCACACAGCAGCTGATGCAGGTTACGTTCTAGTAATCCCTCTTGGCGGTATCATCTTCCACGCTGCGGGTCGTCACCCTCTAGCGGGTATTGCAGCAGCGTTTGCTGGTGTATCAGGTGGTTTCTCAGCGAACTTTATCCCTTCAGGTATTGATCCGCTACTAGCTGGTTTCACTCAAACAGCGGCAAACGTTCTTGACCCTGCATATGTGATCAACCCTCTAGCGAACATCTTCTTTACTGGTTTGTCTTCAATTCTAATTGTGGCAATTGGTTGGTACGTTACAGAGAAAATTATCGAGCCTCGTCTTGCTAATACGCCTGTAGATGAAGATGCAGAACAAGCACCTGATCTAGGTACGTTCACAGCCATTGAATCTAAAGCATTCAAATTCGCTGGTTGGGCAATGGTTGCCGGTATTGGTCTGCTTATCGCGGCTCTAATGCCTGAAAACTCAGCACTTCGTTCACCTGAAGGCGAATTAACGGCGTTCTCAGCACCAGTAATGAAGTCTATCGTTCCTCTGATCTTCATCCTGTTTATTATTCCGGGTATCGTCTACGGCCGTGTAGCGGGTACATTCAAGAATAGTAATGATGTTATCAAAGCAATGTCTGAGACGATGGCAACGATGGGCGCATACATTGTAATGTCGTTCTTCTGTGCTCAGTTCCTATCTGCATTCGCTCAATCAAACATCGGTACTATGCTGGCACTTTACGGTGCTGAAGGCTTGAAAGCGATGGACCTTCCAGGTGAAGCAACGGTTGTTGGTATGATTCTACTAACGGCTGCAGTTAACCTTCTTGTTGGTTCTGCTTCAGCTAAGTGGGCACTGATTGGTCCTATCCTAGTTCCAATGCTAATGGTTGTGGGTATCTCTCCTGAGCTATCTCAAGCGGCTTACCGTGTAGGTGACTCAGTGTCTAACATCATCTCTCCACTAATGGTGTTCTTCCCACTGGTTGTAGTTTACTGTCAGCGCTACGTTAAGTCGACAGGTATCGGTACTCTAGCTTCTCTAATGATGCCATTCTCGATTGCGATGTTAATCGGTTGGTCTATCTTCTTGCTAGCTTACTGGGCTCTTGGTATCCCACTAGGTATCCAAGCACCTTACACTTACACAATGTAAGATTGAACTAAGCAAAACTAAGCTTTATTCATTGCTAAGCCCGCACCGAAATGTGCGGGCTTTTTTTCGCTATTTTTTCCGTTTTTTATATCCAAGGTTTTTATATCCAAAACTTTCTATATCCAAAACTTTTTATATTCAAAATAAAGGCACTCAGCTTATACTCCGGATTACGGCTAATTGTTGGCCGGTAAATTTAGGAAATCCAAGCCACATGAAAATTCTGCTTTTAGTAGGGTTAATTGTTTTAAATGGTCTGTTTGCCATGTCTGAGATTGCATTGGTAGCAGCAAAAAATAGTCGGCTGAAACGCTTAGCCGAAAAACACCGCTCCGCTCAGGTTGCTCTTGATCTCAAAGAAAACCCAACCCGCTTCCTCTCTACAATCCAAATCGGTATCACGGTAATCGGCCTACTCAGCGGGATTGTGGGTGAGGCGACGCTATCGGCTCCACTAGCCGTTCAACTTGAACTGTGGGGACTAACCCAACACAAGCGAACATCTTGTCTACTGCGGTTGTGGTGGTAGGTATTACTTATTTCGCTATCGTTGTCGGTGAGTTGGTACCAAAGCGTTTTGCTCAGTCTCAAGCTGAAAACATTGCTGTGTTAGTCGCGCTGCCAATCTTCTGGTTATCTAAAATCGCGACGCCGTTTGTGTTTGCGTTGTCGGCTTCAACGGAAGGTATTCTTAAGTTGATGGGCCGAGGCGGTGAAGAAGATAGCGTTACCGAAGATGATATCCATGCACTTGTGAAAGAGGGCTCAGAATCGGGTGTGATTGAACGCGGCGAACAAGAGATGATTCGTAATATCTTGCAGCTTGATGATCGTCTTGTGAGCTCATTGATGACTCCGCGTCGAGACATCGACTTTCTGGATGTCGACCAACCCGTTGAGCAGATATTAAAGAAACTGCGTTCATCAAAACACAGTGTGTTTCCATTGTGCCAAGATCACCTCAATAAAGTGGTGGGTACAGTGTCAGCCAAAGCCTTGCTGAATCAGGCGGGCAATCTAAGCATTCAAGTGATCATGGGGCTGTCTCGCTCGCCGATCTATGTTCCAGAATCGATGAAAGCTCTGCGTCTACTTGGCTACTTTAAAGAGTCGGGCACCGAGATGGCATTCATTGTCGACGAGTATGGCGATGTTCAAGGTCTTGTGACTCATTACGATATTCTTGAGGCGATTGCTGGCGAGCTATCGAATAATCCGAACGATCTTTGGACCGAGCAAGTGGAAGACGGTTTGTTGGTGGATGGATTGATTCCTATCAGTGAACTGAAAAACCGTTTAGAGCTATCGGATTTTGAGGGCGAAAGCGAGAGCTTCCAAACGCTGAATGGCCTTGTGACATGGTTAATAGGGTGCTTACCGGATGCAGGCGAAGTTGTTCAATACCAGCAGTGGCAGTTTGAAATTATCTCTGTTGAGAACAATCGCATTGTGAGTATCAAAGCGACGCCAATAGCCGATGACATAGAAGACGCTAATAGCTAACAGTTCGACCAACCAGCAAGCGGCAATGGTTCATTGTCTGTTGTTGTCTATTACCTCTTTATTGTTCATTATCTCTAAGATTAGGTATGCTTCACCGCATACCTATTTTCGTTTTTATCCTTTGTTTCTGGAGTTCCCTTTGTCAGACCATCAATTCACCCCTCAAGATGAAATCTTCATGCGACGCGCCATCGAGGTGGCTACGCAAGCAGAGAGCGAGGGAGAGGTTCCTGTTGGTGCAGTATTAGTAAAAGATGGGGAGATTATCTCTGAAGGATGGAACCGTTCGATTGGCAGCCACGATGCTACGGCACACGCAGAAATTGAAACCTTGCGTAAAGCCGGTCAAGCCTTAGAAAACTATCGGCTACTCGATACCACTTTATACGTTACGCTAGAGCCTTGCCCAATGTGCGCAGGTGCCTTGCTACACAGCCGAGTAAAGCGCATTGTGTTTGGTGCTCCAGACTTAAAAGCAGGCGCTGCAGGTACAGTGTTGAATTTGTTTGAAAGCCAGGCCTCATACCACTATGCCGACGTTGAACATGGTTTGTTAGAGGAAGAGTGCCGTGAGCAATTACAAGCGTTTTTCAAGCGTCGTAGAAAAGAGATAAAAGAGAAGCGAAAGCAAGAACGTCTGTTGGAAGAGCAGCGTTTAGAAGCAGAGATGAAGGCTGGCAATAAGAAATAGCAGCGTACTTTCGGCACTCTCTATCGCAAGAGTGCCAAGCAAACTGACTGAGTAACTACATTTACTCAGCAATCATCTGCATGAAAGCGCGATTGCGCCAAATGATCTTCTTCTTATTATTTGAAAGCATACGCTTACGACGGTTTGCAGCAACGGTCTTATCAAGGCGTTTCGATTTCAGTTTCTTCATCATTTCAATGATTTCCTATTTGTCGTCTGACTTTTTAGTTTGGACTAACGATTTAATTATAGTGTTATTCGTTTGTTTGGCCTGTCGCACGCTTGGCTTAAATAGAAGAGCCGTTCTAGTCTAAAGCCAGCATTGCAGTGCAACAGAGCATAATCTTGATTGTGGTGTGCCGTTATAAGGTTCGATTGTTACTGCAATATGACACTCTAGATCTCATCATCATTTTCTTGCCTGCTTCCCTTATCCCTTAGTGATGAAAGAAGAGTCGAAAAAAGACAATAAAAAAGAGCAATGCTAGATGGCATTGCTCTTTTGGGTTTTACTGTGAAGGCTCAGAACTGCTTACTATCGATTCAGCAGCGCTAATGCTTGATTCAGCACTAGAAGTCTCTAAAGGTGGGATGACAATCAAACCCTCAAGACTCTCTTCTTGTTCTTTATTACGCTTATTTACATGGCCGATGATGCTTTGGTAATAACGGCGAATGTTCTCAACGTAATTTCTAGCTTCATCACCACGCGCATAGCCGTAGCGAGTTTGGCTGTAGTACTTCTTCTGTCTTAACAGAGGCAGTCTGTCTTTCACATCGCCCCAAGCATCGGGATCGCCACCTTGTGCCTTCGTGAGGCGACGCGCGTCCATCATGTGCCCGTAACCGACATTGTATGAAGCAAGTGCAAACCAGATCTTTTCGCGTTGAGTGATTGAATCTGGTACTCGGTTCACGATACGACGCAGGTACTCAACACCGCCTTGTACCGACTGGTTCGGGTCGAGACGGTTGGTTACCCCAACACTCTTCGCGGTGGGCAGTGTCAACATCATCATGCCACGAACACCCGTTGGTGAGCGCGCAACAGGGTTCCAGTGTGATTCTTGGTAGGCCAAAGCGGCAATCAAGCGCCAATCAAATTCTTGAGAGTACCTTTGAAATAGCGGCGACCATTTTGGCAACTTGCTGTCCAGTGCGCGGATAAAGGCACGAGTATCAACGTAGTCAAAAGTGCCGATGTGGCCGATGTATTTCTCTTCTAGTGAAGCCAGTTCACCAGACTGTTTTAGGTTACCGAAGAACTCAATCAACAGAGCATAAAGGCTTTCATCTTCAGACTTCTGCAAATACCAAGAGATAGGTTGGTCTTCTGTCAGTTCAAAAGCCAAAGCTACGTCTGGGTATAAACGTTGTGCCAGTGACAGCTCAATTGAGTCCGCAACCGTAAATAAGCGCTCGCCAGTCGATACTTCTTTGAGCAGGTCGTTGATATCAGCATTGCCGACCGCATCATAGATAAAGTCATCGTGTGTTTTCTGCAGCTGCTTTAGTGTTGGCTCAAAGTGTGAGTCTTTCACCACAACCAAAGATGGCGTTAATGTGTCAGTAGACGCCGCCTCTTCTGATTCAGTTTGTGCTTTAACAAAGTCAACCTGACGCTCATTCTCGAAATTGATCAGTTGTTCAAGGTTTCTCGGTCGCCACTGGCCTTTTTTGTATACGACCTGTTGGCTTACGTAGTAATAAGCAGGTGCGGCGCGATAAGCTCGTGTCAGTTTGTTGTTTTGCGTTAAGCCGGTCGCGATAAGATCGATTTCGCCTTTCTGCAGTGCAGGGAACAAGCCAGACAAACGGTAAGCGGGTTTAACCTCAAGCTTTACACCAAGCTCCTGCGCAAATTCACGAGCTAATTCGTAATCCAAGCCAGCAGGACCATCAGGACCGATGTAATAAGAGAGTTGGTTATTTAGGGTGCCGACACGAAGAACGCCACGATCTCGTATCTGCTCAAGGACACTTTTAGGTTCAGATTCAATCTGGCATCCAGCCAACCCAAATAGGGCGATGGCGAGCAGAAGGAACTTAGACGAAAAGATGAGCGTAAATTTAGGCATCAAAATGAAATCTCGAAAAGTGGAAGCTCCTTTATACCAAACCCCGCAAGGCTGGCAAAGCAGGTTTAATTAAACAGTTGTAAAAGTGGTGATAAATGCAGCAAAAGTACCATTTACGCAGAAAGATAAAAAAAATCACGCAAACGGTTGTTTTTGGTGTTACGTCACAAAAAGAAATGCTTTATAATGCGCTCGCATTGAAGAGGTGGGATCGGCATAGGTTTTTAAACCTTCGGGAATAGCTTCGAAGAAAACAGTTAGGTTTTTCCTTTAACCCACTGAATTTATTCCAATACTACCTTAATCAACTGCATAAGAGACGTAAGCACATGAGAATTTTGCGTGGCTCCCCAGCTCTATCTGAGTTTCGTGTTAACAAGCTTTTAGAGCTTTGTCGTGAATTAAGCTTACCTGTAACAGGTATTTACGCTGAGTTTGCCCACTTTGCTGATCTAACGGCAGACCTAGATGAGTCTGAAGTTGAGAAGCTAGAAAAGCTACTGACTTACGGTCCAACGATTGAAGAGCATGAACCTGAAGGTTTACTGCTGCTTGCAACGCCACGCCCAGGCACTATCTCGCCTTGGTCTTCAAAATCAACAGATATCGCACACAACTGCGGACTGGCTAAAGTGTCACGTCTAGAGCGCGGTACTGCTTTCTACATTGAAACCTCTGCTGAACTTTCTGAACATCAACTTGTTGAGCTGAAAGCAACCCTGCACGACCGTATGATGGAAGTGGTTTTCACTGACTTCGAATCAGCGACGGCACTATTTACCGTTGCTGAGCCTGCTCCTTATGCGGAAGTTGACCTACTAACTGGTGGACGTAAAGCGCTTGAAAAAGCAAACGTTACCCTAGGTCTTGCACTTGCAGAAGATGAGATTGATTACCTTCTTGAAAGCTTCACTGAGAAGCTAGGTCGTAACCCGACGGACATCGAGCTAATGATGTTTGCACAAGCGAACTCAGAGCACTGTCGTCATAAGATCTTTAACGCTGATTGGACTATCGATGGCGTTAAGCAAGAAAAATCATTGTTCAAGATGATTAAGAACACCTTTGAAACGACACCAGAACATGTTCTGTCTGCTTATAAAGATAACGCAGCGGTAATGACAGGTTCTGAAGTTGGTCGTTTCTTCCCAGATCCAGAAACTCGCCAGTACAGCTACCACCAAGAAAAAACACACATCTTGATGAAAGTTGAAACGCACAACCACCCAACGGCAATCTCACCGTGGCCAGGCGCATCGACAGGTTCAGGCGGTGAAATCCGTGATGAAGGCGCAACCGGTATTGGTGGTAAGCCAAAAGCGGGTCTTGTTGCTTTCTCTGTATCTAACCTTAAGATCCCGAACTTCGTTCAACCTTGGGAAACTGACTTTGGTAAGCCAAGCCGTATCGTTACTGCTCTGGATATCATGCTTGAAGGTCCTCTTGGTGGCGCGGCATTCAACAACGAATTTGGTCGTCCAAACCTACTTGGCTACTTCCGTACTTACGAAGAGAAAGTAAACTCTCACGCAGGTGAAGAAGTGCGTGGTTACCACAAACCAATCATGCTAGCTGGTGGTCTTGGCAACATCCGTGATGAGCACGTTCAGAAGAAAGAGATCCCGGTAGGTGCAAGCCTAATCGTTCTAGGTGGTCCTGCGATGAACATCGGCCTTGGCGGCGGTGCGGCATCTTCAATGGATTCTGGTTCTTCTTCTGAAGATCTTGATTTCGCTTCTGTACAACGTGAAAACCCAGAGATGGAGCGTCGTTGTCAGGAAGTTATCGACCGTTGTTGGCAGCTTGGTGATGCGAACCCAATCGCATTTATCCACGATGTGGGCGCGGGCGGTATCTCGAATGCTCTTCCTGAGCTAGTCGACGATGGCGAGCGTGGCGGTATCTTTAATCTACGTGACGTACCAAACGATGAGCCGGGCATGAGCCCACTTGAGATCTGGTGTAACGAATCTCAAGAGCGTTACGTTATGGCGGTTGCTGATAAAGATATGGCAACGTTCGACGCGATTTGTAAACGTGAACGCGCACCATATGCAGTGGTTGGTAAAGCAACAGAAGAGCGTGATCTGAAACTAGAAGATTCACACTTCGACAACACGCCAATCGACATGCCAATGGACATCCTATTAGGTAAAACACCTAAGATGCACCGTGACGCGAAGACGCTAAAAGCAAACAATCCTGCGATTGACCGTTCTGGTATCGAACTAAACGAAGCGGTTGACCGTATTCTTCGCCTACCAACAGTGGCAGAGAAAACATTCCTAATCACTATCGGTGACCGCTCGGTAACGGGTCTTGTAGCTCGTGACCAAATGGTTGGCCCATGGCAGGTTCCAGTTGCTAACTGTGCGGTAACAGCGGCAAGTTACGACTCTTACCACGGTGAGGCGATGTCTCTTGGTGAGCGTACGCCAGTTGCACTACTTGATTTCGGCGCGTCAGCTCGTCTAGCGGTTGGTGAAGCAATCACTAACATTGCAGCGACCAACATCGGCGATATCAAACACATTAAACTGTCGGCTAACTGGATGTCTCCAGCAGGTCACCCAGGTGAAGATGCAGGTCTTTACGAAGCGGTTAAAGCGGTTGGTGAAGAACTATGTCCAGCTCTGGGTCTAACTATCCCAGTGGGTAAAGACTCAATGTCGATGAAGACTAAGTGGGAAGAGAATGGCGAGCAGAAAGAAGTAACGTCTCCGCTATCTCTTGTTATCACTGCGTTTGCACGTGTTGAAGATGTTCGTAAGACGATTACTCCTCAGCTTCGCACTGACAAAGGTAATACAAGCCTAGTTCTTATCGACCTAGGTAACGGCAAAAACCGTATGGGTGCAACAGCACTTGCACAGGTTTACAAGCAGCTTGGTGACAAGCCAGCAGACGTAGACAACGCAGCGCAACTAAAAGGTTTCTACGAAGGCGTTCAAGCACTTGTAGCGAACGACCAAGTTGTCGCTTACCACGATAAAGGCGATGGTGGTCTATTCGTAACGCTAGCAGAAATGGCATTCGCAGGTCACTGTGGTGTTAATGCAAACATTGAAGCGTTAGGTGAAGACACGCTAGCAGTACTGTTCAACGAAGAGCTAGGTGCAGTAATCCAAGTCCGTAACGACGACCTAGACGCAGTACTTTCTACTCTTGCAGCTAACGGTCTAGAAGCATGTTCTCATGTGATTGGCAGCGTTGTTGGTGAAGGGGAAGCATCAGATGAACTAGTGATTAAGTCTGGCGAGTCTGTAGTGATTGAACGTAACCGTACTGAACTACGTACTATCTGGGCTGAGACAACGCACAAGATGCAAGGTCTGCGTGATAACCCAGTATGTGCTGACCAAGAACACGAAGCGAAGAAAGACAACTCGGACCCAGGTCTGAACGTGAAACTGAGCTTTGACGTAAACGAAGACATCGCAGCACCGTTCATCAACACAGGTGCTAAGCCTAAGATGGCGATTCTACGTGATCAGGGTGTTAACTCTCACGTTGAAATGGCAGCAGCATTCGACCGTGCAGGCTTCGAAGCAACTGATATTCACATGAGCGACATCCTAACAGGTCAAGCGGTACTAGAAGAATACAACGGCCTTGTGGCTTGTGGTGGCTTCTCTTACGGTGACGTACTAGGCGCAGGTGAAGGTTGGGCTAAATCAGTTCTATTTAACGACTCGACTCGTGACCAATTTGAAAACTTCTTCAAGCGTGAGGATACCTTCTCTCTAGGTGTGTGTAACGGTTGTCAGATGTTGTCTAACCTACGTGAGCTTATCCCTGGTGCCGAGTACTGGCCACGTTTCGTTCGTAACGAATCAGAGCGTTTTGAAGCTCGTTTCAGCCTAGTTGAAGTTCAGAAGTCTGATTCTGTATTCTTCAACGGTATGGAAGGTTCTCGTATGCCTATCGCTGTTTCTCACGGTGAAGGCCGCGTAGAAGTGCGTGACAACGACCACCTAAACGCGATTGAAAACTCAGGTACGGTTGCTCTACGCTACGTTGATAACAACGGTAACCAAACGCAGCAATACCCGAACAACCCGAATGGTTCGCCAAACGCTATCACAGGTCTAACAACGACGGATGGCCGTGTGACTATCATGATGCCTCACCCAGAGCGTGTATTCCGTACTGTTGCTAACTCTTGGTCTCCAGAAGGTTGGGGCGAGAATGGTGCTTGGATGCGTATGTTCCAAAACGCACGTAAGAATGTGGGTTAATCACTTTCTTACAGGCCGCATTAATCTAGGCTAGGTTATGCAAAACTGAAAAGCGCAGATCGAAAGGTCTGCGCTTTTTTTGGTGGTGAGTGTGGTGTAGGGATCACCGTATAGTGGATGTGTGTATAACAAACTTTTGTCGAGTAGACGACACTTGTTACCAAGTGCCGCCCCTCTAAGAACCGTACGT
>NZ_JBGOOD010000070.1:0-21545 GCF_041439475.1 Vibrio sp. 1S139 | reverse complement strand
AAGCCTTTTTTCTATCTAAATAAACAAGTTAGCTCTTAAGATCCTGTCTATGAGGTGCCACTAAAACAAATAATAAAGGACACATCTATGGACCTATTCGCTCTACTTGATATCAACAATACTTTAGTCAATATCCCAATAGGGGATGGCTACGCAATGAGCTGGATTGAAGCATTCGGCACCGTATTTGGGTTGCTGTGTATTTGGTTTGCAAGCCAAGAAAAAACCATTAATTACCTGTTCGGGTTACTGAATGTCACCTTATTTGCGGTTATCTTTTTCCAAATTCAGTTATACGGACTGTTACTGCTTCAACTCTTTTTCTTCTGCGCCAACATTTACGGTTGGTACGCATGGACACGTCCTAATGAGCAAGGTGAAACGCTAGAAGTTCGTTGGTTGAGCCAAAATAAACTAGTAGTAACGGCCGTAGCGTGTGCGATTTCTATTGCTTTGTTAACTATGTACATCGACCCATTCTTTTTTGCGCTAGCAAACATCGCGGTAGATAGCCTGAATCTATTTGGTGCGGATTTAGCGGAGCCAGTGCTTGAACCGGATGCGTTCCCATTCTGGGATGCCACGATGACCATTCTATCTATTGTTGCTCAAGTTCTTATGACACGTAAGTATGTTGAAAACTGGATACTGTGGATTGTGATTAACATTATCAGCGTTGGTATTTATGCGACGCAGGGTGTGTACGCAATGTCTGTTCAATACGCAATCTTAATGTTTATTGCGGCAAACGGTACTCGTGAGTGGGCACGCACAGCTAAACGAAACAGTGATAAATCGTTAACTCAAGCAACGGCTTCTTAGGAGTGAAGATGGCAAAGCAACCTCATATCTGCGTTGATGAAACGCAAATTGCTCCGTTAGTTATTGTTTGTGGTGAGCCAGATAGAGCGAATCGAATCGCGAGCTTGCTTGAAGATGTCGAGATGGTTTCTGAGAACCGAGAGTATCGAATCTTCACTGGAACTCATCAAGGGAAAGCGATATCAGTTTGCAGCACGGGCATTGGCGCACCTTCAATGATCATTGCGGTAGAAGAACTTAAGTTTTGTGGTGTGACTCATATCATCAGAGTAGGGTCTGCAGGTGCGATGCAGTCACATATCGGGCTTGGTGAGCTAATTATTGCAGAGGGCGCGGTTCGCGATGAGGGTGGTTCTACCGCTTACGTTAAGCCGTCGTATCCCGCCTATGCAAGCTTCTCTCTGCTTAAAGAGCTAGACAAGTTCTTGCAGCAGCAAACAACACCTTACTATTTGGGCACGGTACGCTCACACGACAGTTTTTATACCGATGACGAGAAGGCGCTTTGTCAGTACTGGAATGGCAAAGGCATTTTAGGTGCAGACATGGAAACATCCGCGCTGTTTACCGTGGGACGCTTGAGAGGGCTTAATGTCGCTTCTATCTTGAACAATGTTGTCTTGTACGAACAAGATGTAAAGGAGGGCGTTGGGCAATATGTCGATGAGGCAGAGGTAATGATGCAAGGAGAGCGGCTAGCGTCATTAGCGGCACTGGAAGCATTAATTACTCAATAAGAGCCTGAATAAATGCAAGACGAAAGCGATGGGAGACCGTCGCTTTTTTATTGGGTTCTCTCCTGTGGTTTAAGTGGTTACAATCGTTTGAATATAAACAGCAGTAATGCAATGAGAGAGTAAGTATGAAGATTGCACCATACTCAAGCGGACGCTTTAAAAACTACTTAGAACAAAAAAGCTCTGAATTTAGAGCTCTCATCTACCAACACCAAGTTAACTCTCGTTACTTCAATCAAAATGATGAAATCCTACGTCAAGGTGAGCAGCTTCAGTATCTTTATGTAGTGCCCGCTGGAAGAGTCTCTATGAGTATTTCGGCGGCTAATGGGCGACGCTTTCAATTGGGCGAAGTGAATTGTGATTATCATATCTTCGGTGAGATGGAGTTTTTCACGCAGACCCCTTGTCAGTGGAACGTAGTGGCTGATGAACACATGCAAGTTGATGTTATTTGTATCCAGAAACTATCAGAAGCGCTACATGAAAATCCGGAGATGATGTTCTTTTTCGCCTCTGCATTAGCGGAAGATTATCAAGACTCTATGGGCATTTACACTAATCGTCTTTTACACTCAATTACCTACAACATTGCCTACGACTTATTGGTTCAAAGTCAGACAAATACTGTGTTAGGCGGTTTCGATAAAGTGAATCAAGAAGCGGAACGTTTTGGCACATCGAGCAGAGTGTATCGAAGAGCGGTTAAAGACCTATTAGACAAGGGTTTCATCAGAAAAGGAGATCAAGGGTTAGAAATTGTCGATCAGAGAGCACTGCAAGCTTTTATTGACTCCTACGAATAATAAAAGAGCTTGGCACTTACTTAAATGCCAAGCTCGGTTTTTCAATGTTTACTATTAACTACTCGCATCTATTTATGAGCGACTTTCTCTCAGCAACTAGCAACTAGCAACTAGCAACTAGCCCGTAAGTGTCCGCGCACCATTACCGGCGACTAAGTATTAATCCTTAAGCTTTTGCATACATGAGTGTTCTATAACCACCGATTAAGTTGCGTGCTTTAAAGCCGTTGTTGACGAGTTGGCGATAAGCCACGTTACCACGTAACCCGACTTGGCAGTAGATTACAATCTCTTTGTCTGCTGGGAGCTCACTCATTCGATCACGCAGTTGGTCGACAGGAATGTTGATTGCGCCTTCAATAAAGCCACCATTTTCTAGTTCGCCAGGGTTACGAACATCGAGTAGGAGTTGGTTGTCGCTTAATGTTGCAATCTCATCGAAATGAATAGGTGTCGCGTCACCTTTAATAATATTGTTGGCAACAAATGCGGCTTGGTTAATCACGTCTTTGGCACTCCCGTAAGGTGGTGCATAGGTTAATTCAAGGTGTTGAAGCTGATCAACGGTCATACCTGCACGTTGAGCTACTGCCATAACATCAATGCGTTTATCAACGCCATCTTTACCGACGGCTTGCGCACCTAGTATTTTCCCTGTCTTAGGGGCGAATAACATCTTGAACGAGACAATCTCAGCGCCAGGATAGTAGCTAGCGTGGCTTGCGGTATGCACATAGACTTTTTCATAGTCGACGCCTTCACGCTTCAACTGTTTTTCGTTTTTCCCTGTTGAGGCAACGGCTAGGTCAAAAATCTTACAGATAGCTGTGCCCTGTGTACCTTGATAGATTTCATTGCGTCCGAGCATGTTGTCGGCAGCCATACGACCTTGACGGTTAGCAGGGCCAGCAAGCGGAACTAGAGTTTGTGCACCTGTGACAAAGTCTTTTTCTTCGACCACATCACCCACAGCGTAGATGCTAGGATCGCTAGTCTGCATCATTTCATTGGTGTAGATACCACCTAGTTCGCCAATTTGAAGTCCTGCTTCTTTTGCTAACTTAGTCTCAGGACGCACACCGATAGCCATGATTAAGATATCAGTAGTTAATGACTCGCCATTATTAAGTGTTAATTCCAATTCACCCTCTATGTGTTGGTGCTTCTCGCTCTCGCCTGAATCAAAACTTGCGATGTGTTCGTTAGGTATATATTTCACAGACTCAAGCGCGACGCCGAGTTTTAGGTCGATGCCTTTGTCACGAATCTCCGCATGGGCAAAGCCGGCCATTTCCCGGTCTACTGGCGTCATTACTTGGTCAGCCATCTCAATCAACGAAGTCTTGATCCCAAGCTGATGAAACGCTTCCATCATTTCCAAGCCGATAAAGCCACCGCCAACAACTGTCGCGTGCTCAGGTTTATTCATTTGGATTGTTTCGATGATGCGATCCATATCTGGAATATTGCGTAGTGAATGGGTTAGGGGGTTATCGATTCCTGAGATGGGAGGAACGACGGCACCGGCTCCAGGGCTGAGTAATAAGAAGTCGTAACTCTCGCTGTAGTGATTACCATCAACAAGATTTTTGACTGTAACGGTTTTATTGGTGCGATCAATAGAGGTAACTTCGTTCATCACTCGTGCGTCAACGTTGAAGCGAGCTAAGAAGCTTTCAGGTGTTTGTAACAGAAGCTTGCTTCTATCCTCGATATCGCCACCTATGTGGTATGGCAATCCACAGTTGGCAAAAGAGACGAATGGTCCTCGTTCAAACATTATGATTTCGGCTTCTTCACTAAGACGACGAGCGCGTGCAGCAGCTGAAGCACCTCCAGCTACGCCACCGATGATTACAATTTTAGTCATACGTTTACCTATTACTGTCTCTAAGTTTAACTATACAAATTGCCGAGCATAGAGCTTGTATCTTCTTAATGATCAGTACTGGCTGGTCGCCGGCGATTGAGTAGTTTTCGAAATACCTAGATACTATAAAGATGTAAATTAGCATTGTCTAATATTTATTTTAAAGCTATCACCTCGGGATTGAGCGTTTGGTCCAAGGGCTGTGATTAGACTAAAGCACGCTAGTAAAGGTAATACGCGTTAGCGAGTCGAGTACAGGTTAGCCAAATTAACTGTCATGAGCATAATGAACAGGATCATGGATGTGCTGACTGATTACGTTCTTCAGATCTTGTTCATACAGATCTAGCCAGGCATAACGCTCGCGATACAACTTACGCTTTTGACGTTTTAGAGCTTCAAGATCTTTCCTGTTCGGGTTTGTCGGGAGACGATAGAAATAGTTATCATGCACCTGTCCATCGTGCTCTTCCCACAGACTGTCGTATTTAAGGCTGATGTCTTTGTTTTTCTTACCGTAGCGTAATGAGTTCGAGACATGACCAGACTCTTTTACCGCATAGATATTGTCGATACCCAAGTTAATAGCGAGCAGTCGTAGTGTTTCTACCATGAAGGATTTAGGTCTTAAACCGTAAAAAGCTTTGGTGAATGTGCGGCTAAATCCATTGTCATTGGCGCCACCCTGTATACCGCCGATGTAGATGTTGTTGTCGAAAACAGTAAACGAAATGGTATACATTTTTTCGAGTTGAGAGTTGGTCAATGAAATTGTCAGTTCACCTTCTTTTCTCGCGTTTCTTTCGAAGCTGAGATTAACCAGATAAACGTTGTCATCTATCTCAAGTTTTAAAAGATTGAGCCTTTCGTTATAGATTTGGTGTCTAGCTTCTGTTGCGAAGGTGTTTTCAAACCAGTCGTAGTGTTTGGATAAGATATCGATCTTTTCTTTATTGCTAAAGCCAGTACATAAGTAGGGAGTCACAAATTTAGAAAGGAAGTTGGGTTGCTTGATAAATAATAACTTTCTCTCTTCAGAGTTGAAATTATTACTCATTTTTCGAGTAGCTGAATAATAAAACAGGGCTCGAATAGTAAACTTAACTATCGCTTTGTACTTACCCTTATTTTTATGGGTATTTGCTTCAATCCCCATGCGAACGACATTCATAATCACCTCAAAGAAGAAGGATTGCTCGAACATAGTCGTGTCATGAACCCTTCCAATAATCTCACCAATAACAAGAAAATGATGATAGTGAAAAAGGTGATTTGGGTAAGTATGGATATGTATAGCTATGTAACTCAATCAGTTACTTAGCGTTCAGATTTTGGACAGATGTGTTTGTCGCTTTAGTGGGGAGGGGTATCAATGTTATTTATTAGAGGCGCTTGCTCCTAAATCAAAAATGCCACTACAAATCTGCAGTGGCATTAGAACGATAACAAACTATCACCTTGCTTAAACCTAAACATTAGTTCTTATATAAACTAAAGTTCTAACAGTTTAGCCAGTTCACGCTCTTCGAGAAGCTCTTCAATGCGTTGACGAGTCTTAGGCGTTTCGGCTTGCGCTTTAGTCGACTTGCCTGCTTTTTTGCTTCGGCTCGTTTTCGCTTTTTCCTTAGTCGTCATCGTAATCTTCCTTGTGTTTTTTGTGTTACAGGTTGCACGTTTCTTTTAGTGCCTTGCCCGCTTTAAATGCTGGCGTCTTTGATGCGGCAATCTGAATCTCTTCTCCGGTTCGCGGGTTACGACCAGTGCGAGCAGCTCGAGAGTTAACTTTAAAGCTACCAAATCCAAGGATCGATACGTCATCACCGTTCGCAAGCGAAGTAGAGATACCTTCAACTAGCGCATTTAGTGCTGTGCCTGCTTGGTCTTTTGAGATGTCTGCAGAAGTCGCGATGTGTTCAACTAATTGAGATTTGTTCATAATCTATATTCCTTATTGAGTACGGCTGGCGTCTACCTTTAGCACCTAGCTTATGCGATCTTATCAACAGCAATTGAAATAATGTCAGTGAGCGGGTAGAGCTTTGTAAAGTAACCAACAGAATTGACTATAAAAGCATCTGTCGGTTCAATCAATGCAATTCATTGATTATTATTGGTTTATAGACATGTTGCCCAAATTTACTTGAGAAAAGAGCATTAGGGTTGCCCGTTCGATTCATAATCCAAATCGAAGCTGTCATCTATCACGTTGATAACGAAAGAGTAAAAACAAAGAAGCCCAGCTTAATTGCTGGGCTTCATGTTGTGCTGTCAGAGCGATTTGTTAATTCAGAACTATTTAGTAATAAAAATTTGTTCTGTTTCTAGTGATGTCATCGTGCGAACTTGACGCCAAATGTAGTAGAAAATACCTAACATCATCAGCATGCTTGGGATGGCGATTGCTGGGTAGCTGTAAAGTGTCAGCTTGCCAAGTTCTTCATTAAAGGCAGCGGTGCCAGCAGGGCTAGTCACAATCCAAGTCGCTAGGAAGTAGTTCATAGCTGAAGAAAATGCGAAAGTACTCGCGAATAGGTAGTTGGATGTCATTAGACAACGATCAAACTTTGCTTGGTTACCGAACTGCTTTAGGCGCTCTTCAATAAGAGAGATATTTAACAGGGCCGGTGTGAAGATAACTTTCTGGATAAACGGGTAGCGGGTGAAGGTAGAGCCAAGAACCGCCAAACCAATTAGACCAGGGATTAATGCTTCTTTTAGTGCTAACCAACGAGTGTCTAGCTCAAAGAAACCAATACCGCCCGTTAATAGCACGCTGACGAAGCCAAGCGCCGCTATGAAGTTGAACTTCTTGTTGCGGATCAACTCCATGCCACCGTAAGCAATAGGGAAGGCTAGTGCGACAAGTAATGCTAAGCCTGTTCCGAGAAGCTCATCTCCACTGAACTTCATTAAAATGAATGAAGGAAGAAAGACGTTAAACACGACTTCGAAAAGAGGACTCGATTTTTTGTTTTCTGTGTTACTCATAATTTCTAAATACATTATGTTATGGATTTATTCTCAGGGATTGTTGTTTACCTCGCCCAAGATGTAAAGCCTTAAGGCGTCATGCTGTGTAACGACATGTGACATCAACGACATCTCTGAGCCTATATAACTCTCAATTTAATACTTTGTGAGGGATGTTTATCTGGCCGACTTGGGGAAATCGAGTGGAAATTTTGGTTTAGTTTATTCAAACCTAATTCAGTTTATTGCGTTGTCGCGTACTCTTACTCACATTCACCGCTCTTAAACGATTGATGAATGTGAAATGAGGCAGAACAGAAAGGAAGAGTTATAAGCCCATTATTCGTCGAAAAGTAGGTTAAAGCTCAAAGGGATTTGGTCGGAAATCGCTAATCCACCCACGGTCGCTGAAAGTTTGTTTAGATTCTCTGTAGATATCCCAAAATCAGCGCCATTGACGATGATTGTTGAAGCTGAGCTAACCATGACAAACCCTGAGGATGGAACCACCACAACTGGGAAATCGATCGTTTTGGTTACGCCGTGTAAAGTAACTTCCGCTGCTACTGTTGTTCTTTTTGGATCACCAGATAGCATCGACGGTTCAACCTTCCCAGAGATCTTCACTTCAGGAAAAGTCATCGATTCAAAGTAGAGTTCATTCAGTCTCTGGTCACGAATAGCGACTCCGGTGCTCACGCTTTTCAAGTCCAATACTATTGAAAACTGACCCTCTTCGGTAAGTCCTCCAGACATAGGTTTGATGGATGCGGGCTCGACAATAAACTGCTTTTTAATGGTCGCGAATGTGATGTTCGATAACTTCGGATCTAATGTGTAGCCCGACTCCGCGAAAGATTGAGCGGAGATAGCGGTGCATAGGAGGCCGAATGTAGAGATTAGTTTTTTCATAAGTTGTCACCAGATTGATGAATTCACAGGTTTACGTTCTTGAGTCGTACGTTTTTAAAATGACTTTTTGGAAAGAGTGATTGAGAGAAGCTTAGTTCAGCATTCGAAAAATTACCGCAGGAAAAGAAGAGCGTCGCTGTATTACTGGAATCATGATCGACGAAGTGACTTGTTTAATTTTGGCTATGTTATAACATAACCAAAATTACTCTTGCCAAGAATAATTATTCTGTTGGTAAAAGGGAAGCGATGAGCATGTATCAAGGAGACGACGTAATGAATGCCGTGTTAACCAAGCCTTTGGCTACCAATAGCAGCCAGCCACTCAACATTAGTTCAGCTGTGAGTATTCAGGATAAGGCAAATCACAAGCCAAGCTTGAGTGCTTCTGAGCAGCCAACGGTATTAGCGGATATCTACCAAAGTGATATTAATATAGCGGTATGGCAGCGACAGTTTGATGAAGGCTTAACGACGGCAATTAGTGAATTTATCGCCTTGAATCCAAACTTTAGTAAGTCTGTTAGCGTGTCACCTGAAAATGCTTTCGATAAGTTGGAATTTGCCACCGATGGCACCGCCTCTAAAGCGCTGTTAGAAAACATGGAAGAGCTGGTGGATATGTTCTGTTGTTTGTTTGAGCTTGAAGAAGTCGGGTTGCGTTTAGCCGTTCTGAATCAAGCGATGTGCCCACGTTTCCATTTTGATCAAGTGCCTTGCCGCTTGGTGACAACTTATCATGGTGTTGCGACTCAATGGTTACCAAACGACTTAGTCGACCGTTCTAAGCTAGGGCTAGGGGCTAACGGACAGCCTGATTCTGTTTCAGGCCTGTACAACGACGAATCTGACATCCAGAAAATGGCCAGTGGTGATGTTGCGTTATTAAAAGGGGAGCGTTGGAGTGGCAATGAGAATAGAGGCCTTGTTCACCGTTCACCAGTCACTTCATCTGACGAAACACGATTGCTGTTAACGTTGGACTTTGGTTGATCAACTTTTGACTATTTAGTTCGCAACCTGTTTCTATTCAGACGTTCAACTCATTTAAATACCTTCCTAATGAGCTAACGGCATGGCGCGATCTGTGCCGTTATTATTCTCAAACAGAGACACTCATCAGCTGACCATGTTTAGCACATTAATTCAAAATTTAGAGTTTACCATTCTCTAAATCAATGGGTTACGATGAGTGCACTTACTCACATATATCAATATTTCAGTTCCTCATCGGTTTCTTAATTTATTTTAAAGCGTAAAATATATCCCGCTTGCAAACCGCTTTGGCAACCAATTTGTTCGCCACGGTTTTTTACTTCCAAATTATAGGTTTCCTATGTTCAAGAAACTCTCGCTTAAAAATAAGCTGGCGATTTCAGCCAGTATGGCCATTATCCTGGGGGGGATTTTGGTCGAGGCATTGTCTTTTCGTGCTTCACTGCAAAGGTTGGATATTGAAGTTGAACAGCGCTTAGAGGGCGCATCGGCTTCGTACAATCAATATGTATCGGATTGGATCTTATCCAAAGAGCGTGCGCTTACTTCTCTTTCGAAAGAATCCAAACAAGAAAGCTTGGTGACTCATCTAAAACAGGTTCGTGACTCAGCCTCTTTTGATAATGTCTTCTTGGCATTTCCTGATGGGTCGCAAAAGAACGCGAACGGAGTAGTACTGCCGCCGGGTAATGATGATCCCCGTTTATGGGGTTGGTACACCAATGCGGTTGCGAACCCAAGCAAGGTGTTCATGGATAACCCAACGGTTGCTGCAGCAACTGGGGCGAACGTTGTTTCATTAGGAACAGCAATGCAACTGCATGGGCAACAGGTTGTGTTGGGTGCTGATGTAGAAATTACAGACATCTTAAACAGTCTAGAGCAGGTGATTCTTCCAGGTGAAGGTTACATGTTCATCGCGACCAACAAAGGCACGGTTTATACGCACCCTGACACTAAGTTACTGAACAAGAATATCAGTTCACTTGGGTTAAATTTCTCCGATGTACAAAAGGCTCTGACTAGCGGTAAAGACACTTCTATCGAGCTGAATGGCAGCGACTATGTTCTGTACGCACGTGCTATTGACGGAACGAGCCTGATTACAGTGAGTGTTGTTAATCATGACTCTCTGGTTGCACCGTTATTTGATGCAGTGATTGGTCAAGTTTTAGTGACACTGCTGGTCGTCATTGTATGTACCATACTGTTTAACCTTTTGTGTACTATTCTATTCCGTCCGTTGAACCACGTATCTCAAGCATTGGCGCAAATCGCGAATGGTAGCGGTGATTTGACTCAACGCATTCATGTAGAAAACCAAGATGAAGTGGGCGAGTTGGCTCATAACTTCAATACCTTTGTTGGAAGCTTACAGCAGTTGATTGGCCATATCCGTGGGCAGTCAGAACAGTTAAATAGCCAGTCAGAGCAAAGTACTCAACGTGCGAACCGTTCTGTGGATGAGCTTAACCATCAACAGCAAGAAATCACAATGGTGGCAACGGCTGTAACGGAAATGGCCTGTGCAACTCAAGAGATTGCATCGCATGCCGAGCAAACAGCAAAAGCGGCACAAGACTCAGCGACAAGCACTAACAGTGGTCACGCTCTGGTCGTCGACACTAAAGGTTCTATCAATAACCTAGCCAATGAAGTGAACGAAGCAGGTAATGTGATCAGCGAACTTAACAAGCATGCTCAAGAGATCTCGACAGTACTCGCAACGATTCAAGGCATTGCAGAACAAACCAACTTGCTTGCTTTGAATGCTGCAATTGAAGCGGCTCGTGCGGGTGAACAAGGTCGTGGCTTTGCTGTGGTAGCGGATGAAGTACGTGTGCTTTCGCAGCGTACCCACTCTTCAACGGAAGAGATCAAATCAACAATTGATATTCTGCAGCGCACAACGGCGCAAGCGGTTGAGCTGATGGAGAGCAGTTCTAAACTGGCGATACATTCAGTAGAAGATGCCGACAGAGCTTCGCATGCGCTTGAAGAGATCAACACGGCGGTTGCTTTGATCAGCGATATGGCGACTCAAATCGCGACGGCTGCTGAAGAGCAAACACATGTGACGGGTGAAATTACCCAGAACGTGACGACCATTAAAGATGTTACCGACCACCTAGTTGTGGGCGCACAGGACAGCTTAACTGAGTCGAACGAACTTAAGAGCCAAGCCGCTGGCTTAAGTGACAAAGTGGCGACTTTTAAGCTTGCTTAACTGGTTCGCTCACTGATGCCTGATCAGTGAGTGCACGTTAAGCAATAAGCCAAAGCGACGTAGATTACGTCGCTTTTTTTGTGTCTGTGAACAATCGAATTCTTTACTAATCCGCTTCTGAAAATTCTCTAAGCGCACTCATTGCGGCTTCAGCTTTGTCTTTCTGAACGAAGATATGGTCGTGATAAAAGCCAGCAATCACGTTGGCGCTAATGCCGTAAGAACCAAGCTTGGTGGCAAAGGCTGCGGTTAGTCCAACCGCTTCTAGGCTCGAGTGTACCGATAAAGTGATCATGCTAAACACACCGTCGAAACTTAACTGCGCTTTGGTCGCAACGTCTTCTTCCAGAACCAGCGTTAAACCTTCTTTCTCACGAAAAGTTGAGATTGGATTGAGCTGAACATAGTCTGTTAACGCTCCGTCGACAGTACAGAAAACATAGTTGCCTTCAATGAGTTCTGGTGACATGGACTTTAACAAAATGTCTAAATCGGTAATGGCAGTCATAGTCAGTTTCCCTGCGTGAATAAGCTAATTGATGATGTATGCAGTCACGATAGAAGCAACTGACAGTTAAGTAAAATTAATGATTTTAATTCTGCATCAGTTTTACTAATGGCAAGTTTTCCTCCTTAGTGATGGCATCGTACTTCTACCAACTTGTCGATTGTTCCATCTCGTCAGATAAATGGTCGATAAAGGCTCTTAACAGCGGTGTGACTTGTTTACGCGTTCCATAAATAGCATGAACACCGAGCGTTTTAGGTTGCCATTCAGAAAGCAGTGGCACTAATAGACCATCACGCATCAAGGTTTCCACTGAAGGGAAGGGCAGTAAACAGATACCGTTGCCTTTGAGTGTGGCAGAAAGCAGAACCTCTGAGGTGTTTGCACTGATATTCCCTTTAATCGGAACCGATTCGAGCCCATTGGGGCCATTGAACGTCCAAGCGGTTTTGCCAAAGTAACTGAACGATAAACAGTTGTGGTGCGCTAGATCTTGGGCTTCTGTGGGTGTGCCTTTCTCTTTTAGATATTGAGGCGATGCGCAAATCACGGAGCGGCATTCACCGATCTGCTTCGCGACAATATTGGGCGTCAGTTCGTTGGTTATGCGAATGGCCAAATCGATGCGTGACTCAACCAGGTTGACGGTCTGATCAGTCGAGATAATGTCGATAGAAACCTCTGGCCATTTGGCGATGAAGCGACTAATTGATTCCATCAAGAAGCTATCGACAATCGAGTAGCTCGCAGTAATACGCAGCTGACCTTTTAAATGCTCTCGGTTTTGGTTTCTGATCCCAGCTAGGGATGTTTCCAGTGCCAAAAGTTCTCTGGCGACCTCAAGTGTTTCTTTACCTGCGCTGGTTAAACTCAAGCTTCGTGTTGTTCTGTGAAGCAAGCGTGTGTCCATCCATGCTTCTAACTCACCCAAATAACGAGTGACCTTGGTTCGTGAGAGATCAAGGTGCTCTGCCGCAGCGCTTAAACTGCCACGTTCCACTATGGTGACAAAGACATTCATTGCCTCGAGTTTATCCATTGTTTTATTGCCTAGAGAATTAAACCGACCTCAGTATATGTCCGAAAACTGCAACAGTTAAAGTTAATTTGATGTCTATTTCATCTAAAAACAATCAAATAAGATATTTGGACATTCAGCGAGTTGGCAGGTGTTCAACTCCAAATATCGGAATAAAGCCATGAATACGTTATCGAAAACCCTGTTATCAAAAAGCATGCTTTTAGGAACCATAAGCCTAGGAACCGTGCTGGCATCAAGTGTTGCGCTAGCGACAGAACTGAACATTACTCACTATAACCCCGGCGAGAACGCGATATTCCCGGCAAGCTCGGTATTGGTCTCGGGTGAGAAAGAAGTGATTCTGTTTGATGCGCAATTTAGTGTGGCTGATGGACAAAATTTGGTGGAGCAAATCAAAGCGACTGGCAAAAAATTATCGATGATTTACATCAGTAGCGGCGACCCAGATTACTACTTTGGTTTGGAACCGATAGTTTCGGCATTTCCTAACGTTAAAGTCGTTGCCAGTGAAGCCGTTGTCGCGCATATCAAACGCACCAAAGATGCAAAGCTTGAATACTGGGGGCCTATATTAGAAGGCAACGCGCCCTCTAAGGTGATTGTTCCAATGGTGATGAACGACACAACATTAAGCATCGAAGGTGAAACCATCGAAGTGAAAGAGATAAATACACACCAAGCTTACCTATGGGTTCCGTCTGAAAAAACGGTGTTTGGTGGCGTGTCGGTGTATAGCGGTGTGCATGTATGGATGGCAGATACTGCATCGAAAGAGATTCGTAGCCAGTGGTCACAATCGTTGGAGCGTATGAAAGCACTAGAGCCAGAGGTTGTAATTCCGGGTCACTATTTAGGTGAAATGCCAACAGGAATAAATGCAGTTCACTTCACGAAGGATTATGTGGCTGATATTGAAAAAGCGTTGGCGAGCAAAAGTAATCCAACATCGGTTGAGATCAGTGATTACATGAAGAAAGCCTACCCGAAATTTGAGGCTACGGAAGGCGATTTAGAACTTGGCGCGAAAGTGCTAAGCGGCGAGATGGCTTGGCACTAGAGTTGATTATCTCGGTTGTGTCCCAGAACAGTCTGAAGATTGTATGCTAGATTTATTGGTGATACACAACTGGAGATATCGATGATCTGGCTTTCAGTGAAAGTACTACAGATTGGACTTGTCTATGGATACAGGAAGTATCAAAAAACGAAAAGAGCTCCAGCTTAGGAGCTCTTTTTTTGTTTCGGAGAGACGACTTTCTATTTCAAGTGAGAAAGAAAATCAGCATTTACCCGGTTTACAGTTAGTAGTCAGATTAGCCTAGTAGCCAGATCCGCCCTGCAACTCAATATCACCAATAAGCGAAAGTATGTTGAAAATAGAACCCATTACTCCTCACATCGGCGCTCGTATTCACGAACTAGAGCTTTCTACATGCAGTGCTGATGAACTCGATAAGGTGTATCAGGCACTTATTGCCCATCAAGTGATCTTTCTCGACGGGCAGACTTTGTCTCCAGAACAACACTTGATGATTGCACAGCGCTTTGGAACGTTAGAACCTGCACATCCTTTCTTCCCTCGCGTGGAAAGTGCGTCACAGGTGAGTGTGATTGAAACAACCCGTGGCAATGCGCCAAAGGAAAGTTATTGGCATACCGACTTAACGTGGCGCAGCTTGCCGTCGAAAGCTTCCCTGTTGCATGCTCAACACATTCCAAGCATTGGTGGTGACACTATCTGGTGTTCTATGACTGCGGTTTTTGAATCTCTACATGAAGATATGAAAGCTAAGTTGAGAGGGTTGTCGGCGACTCATTCGCTTGTGGCCTTTGAAGGTATAGAATCAGAAGACATTGATCTCGATTGGCACAAATCCTTGATTAAAACAGCACAGGAGAATCCGCCAGTGGTTCACTCTGTTGTTCAAGTTCATCCTGAAACGGATAAAGAAACGCTCTGTATCAATGAACAGTTTACTCGTTATATCAACGAACTCGACCGCAAAGAGAGTGATGTTTTACTCAGCCAACTGTTTGAAATTGCGAGACGCCCTGAGTTTCAAGTTCGTTTCAAATGGGACAACGGCTCAATGGCGATCTGGGATAACAGGGTAACGCAACATTACGCAGTGATAGATTACGGGGATACTCCAAGAAAAATGCATCGAGTAACAGTGACATAGCGGTAAGCTGAACACAGTTATCAAAAGAACACCGCGCATGCCCATCCCTGAACCAAGCACTCGTACTTAAATTTAAGCGTCAGCAGGGTGCATCATTCATCTACGCTTAATAATAAAAACAAATGCGTTGGTACATATTTGATTGAAACCTCACTGCTCGGACGTGATGTGTAATATAATCGGCGCCAAAATATAAGTATAAAAACCAAATCATAGAATTAATAAACGTCAGGGCTTAGAGAGCAAAGTATTTCGTATGAACGCGATTCGTAAAGTTTACCAGTACGCAGAACCGAATTTAACCCTCGTGGGTTGGATGGGCTTTGTCGGCTTCCCAATTTACTACATTGTGTGGGAGTTTTTGTTCCCGCAACCCTACGAAAACTTAGCGCTTCGCCTGTTTTGCTCGGTATTGTTCTTTGGCATTATATTTCGCAATCGCGTCCCATTTGAATGGCGAAAATACCTTCCGGCTTATTATCAAGTTGCCGTAACTATCTGTTTGCCAGGTTTCTTCTTCTACATGCTGCTAATGAATAATTGGTCCAACGTTTGGGTTATGTCATTCATGTCGGCTATTTTCCTCCATATTTTATTGGTGCACGTGACGAGAGTGATGTTTGCACAAACCTTTGCCGGTATTGGGATTGCTACCTTGTGCGCTTGGATTGCACAAGGCTTCTACCTCGAACTCACAATGGATTGGACGCATGTGCCAATCTTTTTGTTTATCTACTTATTCGGCAACTTGTTCTACTTCCGCAATCAGGTGGAACATGAAAACAAGGTGTCATTGGCGAAGTCTTTTGGTGCGGGTATTGCCCATGAGATGCGAAACCCTCTAAGCGGATTACTTACCTCTATTGATGTCATGCAGTCCATATTGCCGAACCCTAAAAGTGGCGATCAAAAAGGGCAATATGCGTTAAGCAATGAAGAAGTGATTCAGTTGCGTGAAGTGGGCGATGGGGCGATGAAGATCATTCATTCCGGTAACGAAACGATAGATCTGTTACTGACTTCAATTGATGAAAACCGAGTCTCTCGATCTACGTTTAAGAAGCATTCAGCGCAAGCGGTGGTTGAGGATGCGATAGACAGTTTCAATTACAAGCGCTCTGCTGATAAGTCAGCAATCTCCTTGGATGTGCAGAGTAACTTTGAGTTCTTGGGTAGCGACACCTTGTTGAAATACGTCATGTATAATCTGTTCAAGAATGCGTTCCATCATCGTAGCCCTGAAGATTTTCATATTCATGTCACCATGTTCAGTGATGAAGTGACGAACCAGATAATGGTGACGGATAACGGCTCTGGTATTTCGAGCGATATCATTCGTCGTATTTTCCAAGACTTTTACACCACAGGCCAGTCGGGTAATTACGGTTTAGGTTTGCCATTTTGTCAGAAGGTCATGCGCTCGTTTGGTGGTGAGATTAAATGCCAGTCTGAAGTGGATCAATGGACACAGTTCACGATGATTTTCCCATCTTTGACTTCCAATTCGGTAGAGGAAATCAAGAGCGAACTGACTAAACTCAAGACGGTGCTGATGATCAGTGATCAGACAGTGCTTTCCAGTAAAATGACTGAAATCTCTCGCTTTATGGGTTTTGACCTCCAGATTTTGGATGTGGCGTCAGCGCTACAGAATAAGGAATATCAGTTTGAGTTCGACTTGATTTTCGTTGATATGGAGAGCTTGGATTTAAGAGCCAATTGCCTCGATAGGATTGAATCGTTATTTTCGTTTACTGAGGCGCGAATCATTTACTTGTATGAGCGTCATCCTATCAAGCGTGTACGTAACATTTCTTTCGAGCCTATTTGGGTGGAAACACAAGTCTGGCTACTAAATACTAAAGCGACCATTGACCGTTTACTGTTTGACTCCAACTACGTGATGCCATCGGTTGCTGTAAAACCGCTAGAGGCCACCACTAGACGTACGATTATGGTGGTCGATGACAATGAATCTCTACGCCGATTTACGGCAATGTTATTGGAAAAACAGGGCTTTGATGTTGTGCAAAAAGAAGACGGACAACAAGCCTTAGATGCGCTTGATATCGACGAAATCGACTTGATCCTAATGGATATTGAAATGCCAATCATGGATGGTGTTGAAGCTTCTCGCCGAATTCGCAGTGCCGACAAAGAATACTCTTCGGTGCCGATTATTGCTCACACGGGTGACAGTTCTCCCGTTACCTTGGAAAAGATGGAATCATCAGGCATGTCGGACTTTATTGTTAAACCTGCCGATAAAAACCGACTGTTTGATAAAATTGCTCACTGGATTTAGCGGGTGTAATAGTCTGAAGTTCACGGCCATTGGGTAGACATAGATTCAAGAAAGAGCTCAGCGAATTGCTGGGCTCTTTTTGTATCGCGACATGATAGCGTCCATTCAGTCCTGCCGTTGGTGTTGGTTATAAATATGGTTCGAAAAAGGTTACACGAACTCTAACTCGGGGTGATGGTACGCTTCGTGACAAACCGTGAGCACATGGTCAATGTCTCTTGGCGTCATATCGGCATTCACTGAAAAACGGATGATGTTTTTGTTCTTGCCAGTCGCAGGGCGGCAGAATACCGCACCGAACACATCACGTTCTTCTAAGAAGTCTCGCACACGCTCCGTGTTTCTTTCATTGCCGCACTCTAGCGCTACAATTTGAGACTCACTGCGGATATTAAAGCCAATTCGCTTTAGCCCCGTAGTCAGCGACTTAGCCCGATTGAATAAGGCTTCTCGTTTGTCTTCCGCACCTTTGATCACCTCCAACGTTTTCTCTAAACGAACCACTTCTTGTGGTAACACTGTTGAGCTAAAAATCGCAGGGTACGCCACAAACGGCAAGGTTTTAGACAGTTGTTTAGGGCCAAGGATTGCCCCAGCGCGATAAGCAAAGGTTTTTGCCAAGCTAACGGTGATGAAGTCGACTTGCTTGGTGAGCCCCAATGCTTGCACTAAGCCTGCACCATTCTCTCCATGTGTACCCAGTGAATGGGATTCATCAACGACGACCGCACAATCAAACTCTTGCGCCATTTCGTAGATGTCGCACAGTGGGGCAATGGTGCCTATTGTGCTGTAAACCGAGTCGACAACAATGACACCTGAGCCGTGGCGCTCTAACTGTTTGCGTAGGTGATTCATATTGTTATGCATAAACGGATGGGCGACTGCGCCGGCAGCCCGAATCCCTTCCCATAGCGACATGTGTGCAAGGAAATCAATATACACAGGTGTGCCCGGTGGGCAGATGGTTTGCAATAGCCCAATATTGGCCGCCCAGCCCGATTGAGAAAGCAAACAGCTCTCCATTCCAACATAGTTCGCAAGCTCAGTTTCGAACGCAGGTTTAGACTGCTCATCTTGTAAGAAAATCGCAGACATCACCACGTTGTCATCGTGCTCACAGATCGCCGCTTGATGGGCTTGTTGGATCTGTTTGTTGTGTGACAGCGCTAGGTAATCATTGCTCTGCATCACAACGGCACTGCGCTGGGGGCGTTTACCCAATACCAAATGCTTTTGGCTTTGGTTCTGGGTAATCAGGTCTTGAATATAGAAGTTCAAGCGTTCTTCGATAAAGGAAGGTAGTGGTTTGTTTTTTGTTTTATCACTCATAATAGTTCTCTTCAAATACAGGAAAACGCCAGCGCTGACGGCTGTATATTGACGATAAAAAGTGATGTGTCATTAGCCAAGTTGCATAAATTTGTGGGTGCTTGCAAACTCAGTATTTAAGGGTTTTGAGGCGAGTGGTTTTCCTTACGGTTTGGGGCTTTAACCGAAACAAGATAGGAATAATAGCCTTCTTTTTTATGACAAAAGGCTATTAAAATTCGGTGTTCGGAAGGCTTTAAAAAAGCGGATTTTGAAAGGCTACGTGCTACGTGCTACGTGCTACGTGCTGTTAGCTGTGAATATGGATAAGCTCGATTAAGGCATCCAATTGCTGCTTGGCTCCACCCTCTAACGAATACCCAATATTGATGCGTAAGCAATTGCTGTAAAGGTCGATAGTGCTGAACAGGTGTCCAAGCCTAATATCAATGTTCTTCTCGGTAATGCCCTGAGCAAAGGCTGACTGGTTCAAGCTTGGGATTTGCAGCCAAAGCACCATGCCACCTTGTGGATTACTTATCTTCACATCTTGAGGAAGGTGCTGAGCCAAATAACTTAGGTATTGTTGGCGCAAAGACAAGATCTGAGTGCATCTTCTCCTCACGTGCTTAGCGTATTGGCCAGATCCAATAAAGTCAGCAACCGCAAGCTGAGTGGGCAGGGCAACGCCGTAGCTCGCAGCTGAGAACTGAGCCTTGTATTCGTTGATAAACCTGCCCGGCAAGCACCATCCCAAACGGTAACTCGGTGACAAACTTTTCGATACTGATCCACACCATAAGACAAAACCGCCTTTGTCGTAGTATTTCGCGGGGAGCGGCGTGTGTGAGGAGTAGGACAGTTCCAGATACACATCATCTTCAATGATCGGCACTCGATAGTGATTCGCTAATTCGGCAAGCTTCTGTTTTTGACTTGCCGACATATTGATCCCCTGAGGGTTCATATGAGAGGTACAAAAGATCGCGGCATCGACTTGTTTATTTTTCAAATGCGCTTCCAGTTGTTGCAAGTCGACACCATCATCTAGAGACGGGATCTCGATGATTTTTCGCGACATTTGTCCGAGCAATTCCAGAATACCGTTGAAACATGGCGAGCTAATAGCGATGGTGTCGCCTTCTTTAGTGCAAGATTCAAGTGCGGCCTTAATCGCAGACATACAGCCAGCCGTAATCACCATCTCTTCAGGTGAAAAGTGCACATCGAGCTTGGCAAAATGAGTGGATAATGCCTGTCGTAAAATCGGCTCACCTTGTGTATCTGGGTAATGGTTAAGCCTGTTGCTCATACGCCTAATAGCGCGACGAAAACTTCGTTCCAGTTCAACGATCGACTGCTCATCATTAGTGGTGCTCGAAACCCCTAAAGGCCCATTGATTGAGTTGTGAGTCGATGAGGTTTGCCTAACGCTGGACACCTTACTCTCAAACTGTGCCCACTCTGGGGTTGAGTGAGCAGGTTTATGAGGAGAAACAAAATATCCCGCTTGCGGTCGAGAATGAATCCAACCTTGTGATTCCAGTTTTTGGTAGCAGCTCACCACGGTCGACATGCTGATCGCCTGTTGCTTGGCGCTACTTAGTCAGTTATGGCTTTGTGTTCGGTGTGGGTATCTGGGGTATGGCTTCATGGTCGATCACTGCTGGTTTATCGTCTGGGCTTTCATCGGTCTTGCTTTCAACCAACGTATTAATCGGCATGGCGGTTGGCGTGTGGGTGTTCAAGGAGAGTGCTTCCGTACGTAAATTAATGGGTGCGATGCTAGCCATGTGCGTTGGCGGTATTGGTATCTGCAGCTACGGGTAATGTCACCGTTAATGGCGTGATCTTGATTATGATTGCGGCGTGCAGTTGGACCTTGATGGGCGTGATCGTTAAGGCATCGAAAACCACTCAAGCTTTTGCGTTCAATGTCTGGGGGATGCTGTTTGCTCCAGTGCCATTAGTGTTATTTGCCGTGATGTTACATGGTGACCAAATTATCTGGCAGGGCATCGAACAATGGGATTGGAACACGACGATTGCGGTGCTGTTTCAGGCTTACCCAACCACGCTATTTGGTTATTGGGTATGGAATAAGCTGTTAATCCAATACCCGTTAAGTACGACCGCGCCGTTAACCTTGTTAGTGCCTATCTTCGCATTGATTAGCGGTTACTTTATGTATGATGAGGTGCTGTCTGTGGCTCAGGTTGTTGCATCAATACTGTTTCTTGTCGGGATTGGTTTGATTGTGAAACCTGCGAATACAACGAATACCAAAGCGACACAAACACTTGCTGAACAAAAATGATTGAAGAAAGCTGATATTGCATGAGCAGCTTTGAATGACAAATAAGACCTCGCACTTGTGAGGTCTTATTCTATGTCGAAGAAGTGAAGTTATTTAAATAACCAACTTACTAAGCAATCAACTAACCATACACGCAAGTAACTGGCTCTCAAGATCATCGTCTATTTCTAGACCGATCATTTCTATTCTGATTTCGATACACTCATCGAGTTCTGATTCCGTCAAGCCATCCTCTGTTAAGTTGTAACCGAAAACCTCAAAAGAACATAGGCTTTTATAAGTGAATTCGAATTAAATTCTGAAATGATACAAATCTTATATTTAATAACGCTTATTTAGTAACCTCTGTTGAGTCCCATATCAAATCAAGTGGCTGATTTTATTGGGTATCGGAGAAAAGTCTCAAAAATTATTATTTAGTTCGCTAAAGTTTTAAATTCTATTAATGGTTGTTTGTATGGAATATAACGCCATTTCGTTACTGTCCCTATCTGGCAGGGTAGATGTCACTGTTAAAATTTAACCAGTTTGGGCGATAA
>NZ_JBGOOD010000069.1:0-21700 GCF_041439475.1 Vibrio sp. 1S139 | reverse complement strand
CTCATCAACAGGCTACTGCATGATCTCCATACACCACATTTGACAATAGCTCACTAAGATTTTAGCCATCAATAGGCCGGCTGGTGCAGACATGAATGCCGCAGCGATCAGGAAGTTTAGGTCAACGCCAAGCGATGCATAACCCACTAGCGTACCACCAGCTACAGACGCCAAACCACACACCATCACAGCAAACAGTTGTGAATCTGTCATGTGTTTTAAGTAAGGCTTAACCACCAATGGCGCTTCAATCATGCCGACAAAGATATTGGCAGTCGCAGACAGTGACTCCGCACGACCTGTGCCCAAGAACTTTTGTAGTGCGCCACCGATAAGGTTGATCACCTTTGGCATAAAGCCGATGTGGTACAAACCAGAGATCAGTGCAGAGAAAAAGATAATGATGCCTAGAACGTTAATCGCGAAAACAAATCCGTTATTCGTTAGGCCACCAAATAGGAAGTTAATCCCCTCTTGACCGTAGTTGATCAAGCTAGATACCGCACCTGTGGCTGCATTCAACGCTTCTTTACCCATTGGTACATACAGAACCAACAGCGCGAATGAGATTTGTAATAAGAAAGCCAAAGAGACTGTTCTTAGTGGAATATTTTTTCTGTCCGTAGATAGTAACCAAGCGGCAACTAAAATAGTGATAATTCCAAGTAGCGAAGCCATGTGCGTCAACCTAAAAGTTGTAGATAGGAAAGGCGACGCATTCTATAGAGGAAATCGTTTGCGGCAAGCTGAGGTTGTTAAAGTGATGTTGGGGTAATCACGATATAACTATGAGTATAATTAAGTTATTGAATTTTAATAATTAACTTTGATTAAAAAGCGTACTTTTCCATGTGGAAATTATATTTATAGATTAGGAAACAGTTAACGATGCAGTTCAACGCAAGTTTTGAGGTTTTTGTCCCAATACGTCGGCGACCCAATATGATCTTTGATGAACTCAATCACAGCTGAAAGCTTCTTAGGCATGTTCTTTCGGCTTGGGTAAACGGCATAAAATGGCATCAGCTGACTGGCTCTCCACTCTGGCAATACTTGAATGAGCTTGCCCGTTCTAAACTCTTCTTTCACTAAGTAAGTCGCCAAATAAGCAACGCCCCACCCTGATACTGCCGCGTCTCGTACTGCCTCAGCCAAATCGACTGAGTAATCGCCCGCGACTTTGACGCTGAGGTTTTCTTGCCCGTTATCAAACGCCCACGATGTGTAATCTCGTTCACGGCTGCGATAGATAAGACAGTTATGGTCAATCAAATCGGAAGGTACATGTGGCGTCCCAGCCTTAATCAGATAATCCGGTGACGCAGCCACCACAAACTGACTGTCGGCTAATCGCTGCGCAATGTAACCTTCAGGCAAATCTTCATTGTTGGTGATCCAGAGATCCAAGCGCTCTTCAATCATGTCCACCTTATAGTCGAACAAGTGGACCTCGATTCTCAACTGAGGATAAAGCTGTCTGAGTTGATCAATCGCCGGAATGATATGGAGTGTGCCAAATGACTGCGACAAACCGACGCGTAGTATTCCAGAGATATCATCGCGCTGGCTATCCATATCCATCTGAGCTGCTTTCACCGTGTTAAACAGCTGCTCACAATGTTGATAGAACACGTCTCCCGCTTCAGTCAGCGTGAGGCTTCGTGTGGTTCGTTGTACCAACTTGATGCCGATTGAGTCTTCAAGCAAAGCGACTTGCTTACTGATATGAGACACCGAAACGTTCAAGCTTTTTGCTGCACTGGTAAAGCCTTCGTGCTTGATCAGCGCATGGAATATCACCATCTGTGCAGCTCTATCTGTTAGCACAAGATCACCTTATTAAATCTCTGAAATATAAAATCAAAAAGGACTCCGAAGAGTCCTTTAGTTCGTTCTGCCTATGATAGGCCAAATGCTATTCAAAGCGACTTAGGTCTGTTAATCAAACTTAATTCTGTCGGCTAGGTGGCTTACTGCCAAAGCAAAGTAGTAAGAACGATTCCACTTCATTAACACATTGTAGTTGTTATAAATGAGGTACGAACGTCCGGTTTCATCATCCGGCATGATTAACCAAGCTTTAATGTCTTCATCAAGTGTTGGCAGTGGGCGATCGTCATAGCGTTTAATACCGAGTTCAGACCACTCTTTTAAGTATTTCGCTTTGTCTTCGTCTCGACCTTGTAAATCGATCGACACAGTTGACGGAACATGAACCTGACGACCCCAAGTATATTTGTCATCCCACCCTGATTGGCTGAGATAATTGGCCGCCGAAGCAAATACGTCTTCTTCAGTGCCCCAAATGTCTTTCTTGCCATCACCACTGCCATCAGCGGCGTAAGCTAAGAATGAGCTTGGCATAAACTGAGGTTGACCCATCGCACCAGCCCAAGAGCCTTTCATCTCTTTTGGTGCAATATGGCCTTGATCAAGAATCTTCAATGCCGCCATCGCTTCGCTACGGAAGAAAGCTTCTCGGCGTCCTTCATAAGCCATGGTCGTTAGGGCGTCGATAACGCTGTAATTGCCCGTGAACTTACCAAAATTACTCTCAACGCCCCATAGCGCGACAATGAATCTTGGTTGAACACCATATTCATCACCAATACGCTTTAACGCGGTGTAATGCTCCTTGTAGAGTGACCTTGCTTGCTTCACTTTCCAATCTGGAACCGCTCGTGGAATGTATTCATCCAGAGTCAGTTTTTTCTCAGGTTGGTTTTTGTCGGCTTTTACCGCTCTTGGCTTAAACGTTACACCATCAAAGGCTTCATCAATGATCGCTTCAGAGATGCCTTCTTCACGGCCTTGTTGTTTTAGTTTTTCTACATATTGCTCGAAGCTCAGTTCTTCAGCTTGTACTGAACTTATGGTCAGGCTATTACCCAATAGTAATGCCGACACAGCCAATATGGTTTTCGAAAATTTACTCAACGATCACTCCTCCTTGAATTGAGGTGGCTATCACTCTTCGTCTTGAGATTTCTGTTGAGCTTTACGCTCTTTATGAAGCTCAAGTTCGTTAACTGGTGGTGGCGGAACCTGTAAAAAGAAACCATCGGTATTCAGTGATTCTTTCACTTTTTCGATGTTTACTTGAGCCAGTTTACGGCCATCCATTTTAATTACCATTACAAAACTAAGTTTACCAAACATTTGCATCAATGCGTCAGGAACTTGTGAAAAATCATCCTTCTTAGGGATATAAAGGTATGTTCCTTCTTTCTTTGAGCTTTTATATATAGAACACAGCATGACAAACCTTTTAATTGATTATGACTACAAAACTCTCACTTGCGAGATCAATAGTTTATGTTAGGGAAATATTGGGAACAAAACGTCCATTTGACAACAAGATTACTTGCTGTGCTTGGTTTGGGAATATAACATGATAAACTTAGTTTCAGGCAATGCCCTTTATTTTATTGATAAAGAAATTGTACTAATCCGCTATTGAGGTCCTGTAGTTTTTCGATGTCTAGTAACCCAGATCTAAAAGGTAGCAGCTTTACGCTATCTGTTTTGCACTTATCCGATGATCAAGTCGAAAATGCAGTCTCTTTTCTTCAAGAGAAAGTAGACCAAGCACCTACGTTTTTCGCTGCCGCACCTGTTGTTATCAACATCAGTAAAGTCGCGGGCGATATCGATTTTGTGCAACTTAAAAATGGTATATCTCAAGCGGGCATGATCCCGGTTGGTGTGGCAGGCTGTTCTGATAAGCGAATGCAAAACCTCGCTAAAGAAGCCGGTTTTGCAGTGATGACGGCAAGCAAGTCGCCATCTCAAGCTCCAGCGAAAATGGCACCAATCAAAGTGATTAGAACCCCTATTCGTTCTGGTCAGCAGGTTTATGCGAAAGATGGCGATCTATTGATACTCAGCCATGTGAGTGCAGGCGCGGAAGTGATTGCCGATGGCAGCATCCATATTCATGGCACTTTACGCGGCCGTGCGATTGCAGGTGCAAGTGGTCAAACTGAAGCAAAAATAATTTGTAATGACTTACAAGCCGAGCTGGTTTCCATTGCTGGAAATTACTGGCTCAGCGATCAAATTGAAAGCGAGTACTGGCAGAAAAAAACCATGTTCAGTATGGCAAACGATGTATTACACGTTGATGTCCTCGCAATATAAGAGAAATAAAAGGAAAACAGAATGGCACGCATTATCGTTGTAACGTCAGGTAAAGGCGGGGTAGGCAAAACGACCTCCAGTGCAGCTATTGCCTCGGGTCTGGCTTTAAAAGGAAAGAAAACCGCAGTTATCGACTTTGATATCGGTCTGCGTAACCTAGATTTAATTATGGGTTGTGAGCGTCGTGTTGTGTACGACTTCGTTAATGTTATCAATGGTGAAGCGACGCTGAACCAAGCGATGATCAAAGACAAGCGCACAGAGAACCTGTTCATTCTTCCTGCTTCTCAAACTCGTGATAAAGACGCACTAACAAAAGATGGTGTTCGTCGTGTATTTGATGAACTGGATGAAATGGGCTTTGATTTCATCATCTGTGATTCTCCTGCGGGTATCGAACAAGGCGCTCTTATGGCGTTGTACTTCGCTGATGAAGCGATTGTAACCACCAACCCAGAAGTCTCTTCAGTACGCGATTCAGACCGTATTCTAGGTATTCTTGACTCTAAATCTCGTCGTTCTGAAGACGGCTTAGAGCCAGTGAAAACACACCTTCTATTGACTCGCTACAACCCAGCACGTGTAACTCAAGGTGAGATGCTCAGTGTTGAAGACGTTGAAGAAATCCTGCACATCTCTCTACTGGGTGTAATTCCAGAGAGCCAAGCGGTACTGAACGCATCGAACAAGGGTGTTCCAGTTATCTTTGACGAAGCAACCGACGCAGGTATGGCTTACAATGATACTGTAGAGCGACTACTGGGTAGCCAAGTTGACTTCCGCTTCTTAACGGAACAGAAGAAAGGCATCTTCAAACGACTGTTCGGGGGCTAATGCACAATGTCATTATTAGAGTTTTTTAGACCACAGAAAAAGACAACCGCAAACCTAGCCAAAGAACGTTTGCAGATCATTGTTGCCGAACGACGCAGCCATGACGACCCAGCGCCGTCTTACCTGCCGCAACTAAAAGAAGACATCTTGAAGTGTATTGCCAAGTACGTTGAGGTCGATCCATCAATGGTTGATCTGACTTTTGAACACAAAGATGACGACATCTCAGTGTTAGAGTTGAATGTTAAGCTTCCAGAAGAAGATCGATAATCTTTCTGAACAAGATTGGCAGGTAATACACTTGCTTGTATTGATTGAATAAAAAAGAGAGCCTAGGCTCTCTTTTTTGTATGTGCAGTTTATAACTGTAACTAAGTTAGGCTTTAAAGCAGCAAGCGGTTATTTGATCGCTTTACTCAGCTTTTCGCCAACCACATCTAAACGCCAGCCTTGCATAACATCAGGCAGCTTTTCTGGGTTACGATCGTGCTTCCACACCCAGCTTAACATTTGGTTAAGTTGCTTCTTCGATGCCAAGAATTCCGTCGCCAAACCACTGTGTTGTGATGCTGTTTTCACTTCATCTTTCAGCACTTTGAAGAGTTGCTTGTAGCCAGGGAAGTCCATTAGACGTTCTACTGGTGCTGGGTACTCTTCTTCTGGTGTATGTTCCGCTAACTTTACGATTGAGCTGATCTTCGCACCATGGCGACGCACAGAGCGGTAATCAAAACCCTCTTGCTCCATGTGCTTGGGATCTTTCATCGCAAAACGCGCCACAGCCCATAGGTCTTGTTCTTTGAAGACAAAGTTCAGCGCTAAATCGCGCTTGATTGCTTCTTTTAGACGCCAAGTTGCTAGAGGTCGTAAGATCGCTAATTGCTTAGGTTTAAGCTGCCACGCCCCTTTAATATCAAGGTAGGCTGTATCTGGGTTTACTTTACGAATGCGCTTGGCAACTTGTAAATCAGACTCTTGCTGAGCCGCTTCCCACCAGCCAGCTTCCATCACTTTTTCTAGAAGCTTGTTGTACATTGGCATTAGGTAATGCACGTCTGCTGCTGCGTAGTCCAATTGTTTTTGAGAAAGCGGACGCGCTAGCCAGTCTGTGCGAGATTCACTCTTATCGAGATCGACACCGACAAACTCTGAAACCAGAGCAGCAAAGCCCGTTGATAAACCATGACCTAAGAAAGCCGCCATGATCTGTGTATCAACCATTGGTGTTGGTGTACAGCCAAATGCGTTCTGGAACACTTCCAAATCTTCACCGCACGCGTGCAGCACTTTCAATACTGATGCGTCTTTCAACAAGGTAACGAACGGTGTCATGTCATCAAGAGCAATAGGGTCAATCAGTGACAGCGTTTCACCATCAAATAACTGAATCAAGCCTAATTGAGGGTAATAGGTTCTAGTACGAACGAACTCCGTATCAAGCATAACGACATCGGCTTCACGTGCTTGTTGGCAAACTCGCTCAAGGTCTTTCAATTGGGTAATGATTTGATAATCCACAAAAACTCTCACAGGTTTCTATTTGATCGCCGGATACAAAAATGCCGACATTAACTGTCGGCATTCTAACACCATTTTTCAGCGCTCGCTTAGATTAAGCGCCTCAATGGTTTTGGTGCAGTACTTTCGCGCAAACGGGCTAATTATTCGCTAGCGCGTTTCGCAAGTTCTGCATCGTTTTCTTCACGCAGTACGCGGCGTAAGATCTTACCTACGTTAGTCTTTGGAAGATCATCTCTGAACTCGACTAATTTAGGGATTTTGTAACCCGTTAAGTGCTCACGACAGTGCGCGATAATGTCTTCTTTGGTCAGGCTAGGGTCACGCTTCACAACGTAGATCTTAACCAATTCACCAGACACTTCATGAGGTTGACCGATAGCTGCTACTTCAAGCACTTTACCATGCAGAGCCACAACGTCTTCAATCTCGTTCGGGTAGACGTTGAAGCCTGATACAAGAATCATGTCCTTCTTACGGTCAACGATGTACAACAAGCCTTCGTCATCAAACTTAACGATGTCACCTGTCGATAACCAACCGTCTTGATCGATCACTTCTTTGGTCGCTTCAGGGCGCTGCCAGTAACCTTGCATCACTTGAGGGCCACGAACTTGTAGCTCGCCTACTTGGTCATTAGCAATAACCTTACCTTCATCATCAACAATACGAACTTCTGTCGATGGTACTGGTAGGCCGATAGCACCTGTGTAGTCTTTCAGGTCGTATGGGTTACCCGTTACCAGTGGTGAACACTCAGTTAAGCCATAGCCTTCCAATAGGTGAATGCCTGTCACTTTCTTCCATTGCTCAGCAACAGCGCGTTGAACCGCCATGCCGCCGCCAACAGATAGGCGTAGGTTACTGAAATCCAACTCGTGGAAATCTTCGTTATTAACTAGCGCATTAAACAAGGTGTTTACGCCGGTAATTGCGGTAAACGGAACCTTTTGCAGCTCTTTAATAAAGCCAGGAATGTCACGAGGGTTAGTAATTAGAAGGTTACGACCACCCATCTCAACAAACAGTAAGCAGTTCACCGTCAGTGCAAATACGTGGTAAAGCGGTAATGCCGTTACAACCAACTCGCGGCCTTCTTGCAGAACAGGACCGTAAGCCCCTTTCGCTTGAAGTACGTTCGCAATCATATTGCGGTGCGTTAGGATTGCGCCCTTCGCTACACCTGTTGTACCACCAGTGTACTGTAGGAACGCGATGTCATCACCCGCCATGAACGGTTTCACATATTGAAGACGACGACCTTTGTGCAGCGCTTTTCTGAATGAGATAGCACCCGGCAGATCATACTTAGGCACCATGCCTTTTACGTATTTCACTACAAAGTCGACAATTGTCCCTTTCGCGCGTGGCAGCATTTGCCCTAGGCTAGTTAGAACAACGTGTTTAACCGGCGTGTTATCAACGACTTTCTCTAGCGTGCTCGCAAAGTTAGATACGATAACAATCGCCTTTGCACCAGAATCGTTCAGTTGATGTTCAAGCTCACGAGGTGTGTACAGTGGGTTGACGTTCACTGCAATCATACCTGCACGCAATACACCAAATAGTGCAATTGGGTATTGCAGTAGGTTTGGCATCATTAGCGCGACGCGATCGCCCTTCTTCAGTTTCAAGTCATTCTGTAGGTAAGCGGCAAAAGCACGGCTGCGCTCTTCAAGCTTACGGAATGTCATAATCGAGCCCATGTTCTCGAATGCAGGTTGGTCCGCGTACTTCTGTACCGACTGTTCAAACATTTCTACAAGAGATGGGTACTGATCTGGGTTGATCGTTTCTGGTACGTCACTTGGATAACGTGAAAGCCAAGGTTTATCCACGATGTTACTCCTCGTTTATCAGCTGACGACTGCTTCGCCGCTTTTTATCATTGCGGTATTACAGCACAGCTTTAGTGCATGAGCACTAAAAGGCTCAAACACTTGTTTAAATTTTGTTAACTACACCAAGAATTAGCTCTGAAACTAGCTCTGGGCTCTCTAAATGACAATGATGTCCACCAGGAACAGTCTCTATATTTAGAGGACTATGGGCTGATTTGTAGCGATTATGCTGCAAATGTCGGAATCCATCATTTCCTAAAACTATTAATTGAGGGCATTCAATAGCCGCCATGATCGCTTCAGCGTGCGCCTGTGACATTCGATATAACGAGTCACATTTTAGGTTAGGGTCGCATCGCCATTGCCAAGAGTTATCTAACTCGACAATTCCTCGCTCGACAATAGGAGCAATTAATTCAGCATTGATTTGATTGGCGTGAGCTCTCAGCTTAATAGCATCCTCAAGGCTTGCCAGAGGACGTGAAGGCTTTCTTCGCTGTCGAAAACGACTGAGTACCCCATCTCTCAAGCGAGAAACCGTTTCTTGGGGAGCTTCTGAAAGAGGTCCGTGACCTTCAATTTGAATTAATCCTGACACCTTTTCAGGAAAGGCGGCACTATAGCAACTTGCGATCAATGCACCAAGTGAATGTCCTACCAGTACCAGTCTGTTTGGCGATAATTTAGTCACCAACTGATGCAAGTCATCAATATAATCATGAAATGGGTAGTAACTTCCCGATTTGTGCGACGAGAAGCCGTGTCCGAAGAGATCGATAGCAACAAGGTGAGCATTGGGCGCAAACTTGGCGACTTGCTGCATAACCGGATTAAAGCTGGACGAATTATCCAACCATCCATGAATAAAAACGACCGTCGTTGCGGTCGTTTGTGGGTTGCCAATCTGTTGTGTTGCAAGCGTCCCGCTCGCAAGGGAGTATGACTTTTCAATCATCAAACACTTAGTTCCATCTGTTTGCGCAATCAACGTCTAAAAAGTTAATTACTCTACGTCCTGTATCACTCGACCTTGTCTTGGCATCGTTTGAAAACTGCGACAATGTAAACTTCTGCACGAGTAGTAGGTTGGTGCAAAATCGTTAACAACAACACGCTCAGTGATGTTCCACAGTCGTTGGTTGTCCACTTTCATCACAGGGAAGATGTAAGGGTATTCCCCTATTTTTCCATCTTCACTTCCGCTTGACTGACCAACCAGTGTAATCAGACGGCCTTCTGCAAAACTTAGAGGCTCAACATACCCTTCAATATAACCAACAAAACGTCCGCTTGGCTCTGCGTCTAGGTCTGGCTTACCGCTACTCGAAATCGGCATATTAGCAACTTCGATTCGAGTCTTATCTTTCAAGTTGGTTACTTTAGAGATAACGCCACCCAATCGAACACTTTTCGCCTCCGGTAGTTGGTCGACCCACTGTTGGTAATCACTAATTACAGGCTCTGATTTTGCTTCAAGTTCGCTAGGAAGTGATGAACACCCGGCAAGTACCAAGACACCAAGAGAAAGGGCTATTAAGCGTAATTTAGAGAGATAATTTGACATGGTTCTGGTCCTTAAACAGGCATTAATAAGAAGCTCTAGATGTAGATATCGACACCGATAAGCTTTGCAAGTTCTTCTTTCTTCGCCTGATTCATTACATCCATATACTCTTCCATAGCCTTACGTCCTCGGCCTTCTGGAAGATCATACTGGATTTGAGCCTTGTGTAGTTCAGACTCTTTAACTTGACGAATAGAGTGAGAAACAGCATTAGCGACCTTAGTCGGTTGCCCAACCGCAGTGCTAGCATCAGATTTTTTTGCCTGCTCCTTCTTTTTAATTCGATTCGGCTTAGACGTGCTGCCTATCGAAGAAGGAGGTAAGTTGTTAATTGATACCATGACTAAATATCTGCCCTCTCAAATCTAAATAATACGCATTTAGACCTAATTTGCATCAGAACCTTGTAAAAATTATTCGCGACCTGGCAGTTTCTTCCAAGTCACTTTGTCACGAAGATAAACTGGCTCAGATTCTTCTGCTGCAACCGCTTTACCTTCTGCGTAAGCAAATTGAGCAAGGAACGCCATATCTTGAGCTTCTGGGAATAGCACTTCACACGCTTTGGTGTTGATCGCAAGTGTATCCATATGCTCGGCATAAGCTTCCCAGCCGGTACCGACTTTCGCCCATATTTCAGAATCTGCTTCTAACTGCGCAGCCAGTTCACTTGGTGGCGTTACACATTCGGCATCAACCGCAGTCCAACGACCATCTTGTTCGCGGCTGTAACGAGCCCAGTACACTTCGCTCATACGCGCATCAATCGCTGTTGCTACATGAGTTTCACCAAATTTACGGTAGCTGCCTTGCGCCATCGCTGCCAGTGTAGAGACACCAATCATTGGTAAATCCGCACCAAAAGCCAAGCCTTGAGCAATACCGATACCAATACGCACACCCGTGAAACTGCCTGGGCCTTGGCCAAACGCGATTGCGTCAATATCGGTTAAAGCGACATTCGCTTCTTTCAGTACTTCATCAACCATAGGTAGAATTTTTTTCGTATGGTCTCGAGGAGCCTCTTCGCTACGTGCGAACACCTGGTCACCCATTACTAGTGCAACTGAACAGTTTTCAGTTGCGGTATCTACTGCAAGAATTTTCGCGCTCATTCGTGTCTCAAATATTCGTTATCTAATCTAAAAATAATGGCTAAACTCAACAATGCCAATTACTCAGCAGCGGTTGAATGGTCTTTAGCTAAGAATTCTTTAATGATCCCTAAGTCACGGGTACGTGGGATAGGCGGTAAACTCGCCAAAAACACACCACCGTAATCGCGGGTCACCAAGCGGTTATCGCAAATAATTAAAGCGCCATTATCACGTTTATCACGTATTAATCGGCCAACACCTTGTTTCAAGGTAATCACTGCGTCTGGTAACTGTACTTGTGCAAAAGGATCACCCCCTTTCAGCTTACAGTCCTCGATTCGAGCCTTAAGTAACGGGTCGTCTGGGGCGGTAAAGGGCAATTTATCGATGATAACACAGCTTAATGCGTCGCCCCTAACATCTATACCTTCCCAGAAGGCGCCAGTGGCCACCAGCAATGCGTTACCTAATTCCATGAATTCGGCTAAGGTTTTTTGCTTACTTGTCTCACCTTGTAGCAGAACGGGAACCGAGAGCGTTTCACGGAATCGCTCCCCCAACTCTTTCATCATGCTGTGTGAGGTGCACAAGAAGAAACAGCGACCTTGGTTTTGCTCAATCACAGGAGTCAGCATTCTTACTAGCTTATCCGCGAGACCGGGGCTATTCGGTTCTGGAAGATAACGAGGCACACACAAGCGCGCTTGATTCGGATAATCAAACGGGCTCGGCAGTGAAAACTGTGCCGACGGTTTTAACCCTAATCGAGAAGTAAAGTGTTCGAAATCATCCGACACCGCCAAGGTTGCTGAGGTAAACACCCATGCGCCCGGCTTCAGCTCAATCTGTTCGTGGAATTTATCGGCGACAGAAAGCGGTGTGATATGCAGAGCAAAGTGGCGCGGTGTAGTGTCATACCAATACGAATAGCCAGTGATCGACACATCGCACACACGTTTGATACGCGACTTAATCATATTTGCGCGTTCGAAAGCGGTATCTAACAGCTGGCTTCGCCCAAGTGCTAACTTCAATACATCAACAGCAAGTTGCAGAGCATCTTGCAAACGAACTAACTCGCGTGCAATCGACTCGGATTTCAAAGCTTCGCGCCAGTTACCACGAAAGCCGGTATCACCAAGCACAATACGCAGATCGGCTGACGATTGAACGAGCCTATCCCCTACTTTCTGTAGCTGACGCATGTCTTTGGCTTCAGTTCGGTAAGCAATTTCAATGTCTTTGGCTAACTCTTGGATCTGTCGACTGGAAACCGATTGTCCGAAGTACTGGCTGGCGATGTCAGGAAGTTGATGTGCTTCATCGAAAATAAACACGTCAGCTTCAGGTATCAATTCGCCAAATCCGGTTTCTTTGATCGCCAAATCAGCTAGGAAAAGGTGGTGGTTTACGACCACCACATCGGAATCCATCGCTTTTTTACGCGCTTTAAGCACAAAGCAATCGGTATAGCTTGGGCACTCTTTACCCAAGCAATTATCATTGGTCGAGGTAATGGTTGGAATAACCGGGCTGTCTTCAGCGATATCATCACAATCGCCTAAATCACCCGTTTGAGTGGATGACGACCAACTACGAACTTTGACTAACTGAGCCAGCAGCGTTGGATCGGTATGAGCACCATGACTCTCGATCATTTGGCGGCTGAGTCTGTCCAAACACAAATAGTTTGAACGTCCTTTGAGCAACGCAACTTGACCATAAAAGCCAAGCGCATCGACCATCAAGGGTAAATCTCGGTGAAACAGCTGTTCTTGAAGGTTTTTAGACCCCGTACTAATGATGGTTTTCTTGCCACTAAGCAGCGCAGGCACTAGGTAAGCAAACGTCTTACCAGTACCTGTTCCAGCCTCAACAACCAACTGGCTTTGATTTTCAATAGCTTGTGAAACCGCTTCAGCCATGTCTAACTGAGCTTGTCTTGGTTGAAACCCAGGGATAGCTTTGCCCAGAGCGCCATCAGCAGAAAACGTTTTAGATATCATAGAGTACGAAGTTTAGAAAAAGAGAAGGAGAATTATGGCAGGTTTAGTGAGCCGGCGCGAATCAAGAATGACTTCGCACCGGAGGTGTTTGGTTTGGCTTGACGTGGCTTAAGTTACCTTGAAGGTAAGAATTGAAGAAGTAGGAATTAGAGAATCGTTTTTATTTTCGACTGAGATAACGTGATAGCCAAGGAGCACCTTCAAAATGGTTATCACCAGGCTGTATGGCTTTCGCTGCATCGGTTGGTGAGGTCTTACTTTCCCACATTTCATCTAGAACATGACCATCTAATTCGGTACCTCTCGCCAATGAATTCACTCGCTTGCAGTACAGTTTTTTGGCTAGTAACTCTTTATCCATAAGTATCACCTCTATTTTTGGCCAAGGCGTAAATGCCTCGGTTGAAGTTCAAATGCGTACTACGGTCAAAACTTTTAAAAATGAAGCTTCTGCCTGTTTTTCTATCTAAAAACTGATATTTCTATATCAAACAATTTATCAAAGCGATAAATGAGCAGCAGAATTTGTTGAAACCAACTTGATAATAGATTAATTATAACGGTGATATTGCGGCTCAGTTCACCGTTCGACGGCCTGCATTAAATTTGAAGAATCCCGATTTCATATAATAAGTGCAACATTTCATGGAAGTAAGATGCAAATGGAAAGAAAAACTTTACTAACACATTGTACTGATGCCCCCGGCCTCATCTCTAAGATCACCAATATTTGTTATAAGCACCAACTCAATATTATTCACAACAATGAGTTCGTAGATAACACAAGTGGCCACTTCTTTATGCGCACCGAGCTTGAAGGGTATTTCAATGACGAAACCTTACTTGCCGATTTAGATCAAGCCCTGCCACCAAATACGAAACGTAAGCTTGTTGATTCGTCTCGCAAGCGTGTTGTGATACTCGTGACCAAGGAAGCACACTGCCTTGGCGACATTCTAATGAAGAACTTCGATGGCAGCTTAGACGTTGAAATTGCGGCCGTTGTCGGTAACTACGACATTCTACAAAGCCTAACCGAGCGTTTTGACATCCCTTACCACCATGTTTCTCACGAAGGGCTAAACCGTGAAGAACATGAGAAGAAGATGCTAGAAGTGATTGACCACCAGTACGAGGCGGATTACCTTGTTTTGGCTAAGTACATGCGAGTGCTGACACCAGGTTTTGTTGAAAAATACCACCACAAGATCATCAATATCCACCACAGCTTCTTACCAGCATTTATTGGCGCGAAGCCATACCAACAAGCGTATGAGCGCGGCGTGAAGATCATTGGCGCAACGGCACACTTTGTGACGAATGATTTGGATGAAGGTCCAATCATCAAGCAAGATGTTATCCCTGTGGATCACAACTTCAGCGCGAAAGATATGGCACAAGCCGGTCGTGACGTAGAGAAAAATGTATTAAGTAAGGCGTTAAACAAGGTGATCAATGATCATGTGTTTGTTTACGGCAACAAGACTGTAATTCTGTAAATCGGATATTCGATTTCCGGTAAGACTTCCAGTTAGAACCCAATAAAAAACGCGCAATAGGGAAAGCCCATCGCGCGTTTTTTGTATCTGATGATCAGACTCGCTTTGAGAGATTCCCGACTACGCTCCTTCGTCGCTATCGGGAATGACGAACTCGGTGATGAACCTTCGAGCTATAGGCTCTAACATACGCTCTCGAACGCTCAGTCTGTCACTATCCAAAGATAGACTCTGGAAAATTTCATCGAACACCCCGTCATTCCGACGAGCCAAGGCGAGATCAGGAATCTCTTTCCTAGCAACTCTCTATTCAAATTAAGCCTGTTCTGATTCCACAATCTTCTTCAAAGAGTGTGGATGCAGCTTGATGCAAATCCCTTGATGTTTAAAAGCCACTGTTGGGTTATTCAAGCGTTCACCCTCGCCTTTCGGGCTAGAGAGTTTGATCTTAACGCCTTGCTCACCCAGCGTTTCAAAGTTAGCAGCGAACTGCGGGTAAGTTTCTTTAAGATCCGCTAGATACTCATCAGCTGTTTGGGCATGAGAAGGAATCACAAACTCTACATGTTCCCAATCTTGGCTAGGGTAAATCTTACCTTCTGCTGGATATGGCAGCTCCAAACATTCAATTTTCCAGCCAAGGCTTTGCAAGGGTTCATCGAAAGCCAACACCACAATTGGACGACCATTAATCATCGCATCAGAAATCGTAGAGCCGTACTCAGACCACGCTTGATGGGCAGATTTCGCTAGCTCAGTGTCATTGATTCGCAGCGCAATATGATCCGCTTGAGCAAAGCTTAAATCCAAACCTAATGTATTTCCTAGGCTCTCGATTTTTGCCATAAAAGTATCAAGGCGGGCGATCATTTGTTGTGGTTCTAGTTCAGCTTGCTTCAGGCTCATCATCATTGTCTGTGTTCTCCAAATAATGGCTGCATGTTATCAGTTTTGCCTTTTGCAACAAGCGTTGCTTTTACAAAAAACACTCAATAACTATGTTCTTTTCGCTCCTTAAACATGCAAACGCGTCTTGCTAAAAGTCGATTGTCAAAAACCACTCAGGAAATGTTAATTTTCTATCAATTCGACCTATAAGAAACCGCACAAAATTGGTATGATTACCGCCATTTCTGTGAACTTAAACAGAGTCTGCTGCTGATTTTGGCATTAAATCGTTAACTAGAAGCATAATTAACCAATTTAATGACCAAGAATTAACGGCCACTCTTATCATCCTTGAATTGAAGGAAACGCGTGTGAATATCCAAGCACTTATTAATGACAAAGTATCTCAGGCTCTAGAAGCCGCTGGCGCACCTGCAGGCTCTCCTGCGGCTGTTCGTCAATCTGCAAAACCACAGTTTGGTGACTACCAAGCAAACGGCGTTATGGGCGTTGCTAAACGACTAGGCACTAACCCACGAGAATTTGCTCAAAAAGTATTGGACGTTCTAAACCTAGACGGTATCGCGTCTAAAGTTGAAATCGCAGGTCCGGGTTTCCTAAACATCTTCCTAGATGAAGCTTTCCTAGCCAAACAAGCAGACGCAGCATTGGCTGACTCTCGCCTTGGTGTTGCCGTTGCTGAAACGCAAACTATTGTTGCGGATTACTCTGCGCCAAACGTTGCTAAAGAAATGCACGTTGGTCACCTACGTTCAACTATCATCGGTGATGCAGTAGTTCGTACTCTAGAATTTCTAGGCCACAACGTTATCCGCGCTAACCACATCGGTGACTGGGGTACTCAATTCGGTATGCTTATCGCAAACCTTGAGCGCGTTCAGGCTGAGTCTGGCGAAGTTTCAATGGAACTTGCTGACCTTGAAGGCTTCTACCGTGAATCTAAAAAGCTTTACGATGAAGACGAAGAGTTCGCAGTTAAAGCACGTGGCTACGTTGTTAAACTACAAAGCGGCGACGAGTTCTGCGCAGAGATGTGGAAGAAGCTTGTTGACGTAACAATGATTCAAAACCAACGCAACTACGATCGCCTAAACGTGTCTCTAACGCGTGATGACGTAATGGGCGAAAGCATGTACAACCACATGCTTCCAACTATCGTTGCTGACCTAAAAGAGCAAGGTCTTGCAAAAGAAGATGACGGCGCACAGGTTGTATTCCTAGACGAATACAAAAACAAAGATGGCGACCCAATGGGCGTTATCATCCAGAAACGTGACGGCGGCTTCCTTTACACAACCACTGATATCGCTTGTGCAAAATACCGTTTTGAAGAACTAGGCGCAGACCGCGTACTTTACTTCATCGACTCACGTCAGCACCAACACCTAATGCAAGCTTGGACTATCGTTCGTAAAGCAGGTTACATCCCAGAATCTGTTTCTCTTGAGCACCACGCATTCGGCATGATGCTAGGTAAAGACGGTAAACCATTCAAGACTCGTGCAGGCGGTACTGTTCGTCTTGCTGATCTTCTTGATGAAGCCGAAGTTCGTGCAGCGCAGCTAATCGAATCTAAGAACCCAGAACTAGCAGAAGACGAGAAGAAAGCGATCGCGAACACTGTTGCTATGGCAGCGGTTAAGTACGCAGACCTTTCTAAGCACCGCACTACTGACTACGTGTTCGATTGGGACAACATGCTTGCATTCGAAGGCAACACAGCACCATACATGCAGTACGCATACACTCGTGTTGCTTCTGTATTTGCTAAAGCTGGCATTTCTATGGACTCGCTTGAAGGTGAAATCAAAATCACTGAAGAGAAAGAGAAAGCGCTTATCGCGAAACTTCTACAGTTTGAAGAAGCAGTACAGTCTGTTGCTCGTGAAGGTCAACCACACATCATGTGTAGCTACCTATTCGAACTAGCTGGTCAATTCTCTAGCTTCTACGAAGCTTGCCCTATCCTAGTTGCTGAAGACAAAGCTGTTAAGCAGAGCCGTCTGAAGCTTGCTGCACTAACAGCGAAGACGATCAAGCAAGGTCTATCGCTTCTAGGTATCGACACTCTAGAGCGCATGTAAGCGATTCGAGATTCGAGATTCGAGATTCGAGATTCGAGATTCGAGATTCGAGATTCGAGAAAATTAGAAAGGTTGACGTGAAAGCGTCAACCTTTTTTTTGTCTGGAGGTTTGTTTACTCGATTATTTAAGCGATTAGCTAACCTACACTGCAAGAGATCTCCTATTACGCTCATTCGTCGCTCTAGGAGATGACGAGAATAGGTGTAGTGAATCCAAGACAACATCAATGATGCGCCATCAAACCACACCAAATCGTTATCCCTCTTCTCACCATCATTCCCTACAGTGAGGGACGAACGTGATAGGGAATCTGCTTATTGAGAACGTAAGCCCTAGCCACATTCAAACTCCGACCTTATACTCATGTAAAACAATTAATTGGAAAGATCATGAGCTTCGAACTTCACCCGCAACTTGCGAAAGACACCACACTTATCGGCGAATTTCCACTGAGCTTAGCCCTGCTACACAAAGATAACGCAGTGCCTTGGGTTATCTTGGTACCAAAACGTGCCAACCTAAAAGAGTTGCACCACTTACCAATGAAAGAGCAACAGCAGTTCCTACATGAATCTCAGGCGGTAAACCAAGCATTAGAAGCAACGTTCCAACCAGACAAATTGAACCTTGGTGCGCTGGGTAATATGGTGCCACAACTGCACATCCACCATATTGCACGCTTCAAAGACGACATTGCTTGGCCCGGCCCAGTATGGGGTAATACAAAAGGCGAACAGCGCAGTGAAGAAGATCAAGCCGCTATCCTGACTCGTATCCAAAACGTTCTGTCACTGAGCTCTATCTTCAAGAAAGCATAATTCGAGTTCATCTCATTGAGCTTTAAAGCAAAACACTTCAGAAAAGACACATAACAAAAAGCCGCTCATCTTAGATAAGCGGCTTTGTCATTTTCTAATCTCGCCTTTTTCAACGAGAGTCTGAAGACCGAACTACATCATCACGTTAAGCGACAAACCATCTTGTTTGCTGATGGTGTAGCGAATACGCGTTGTATGACCATGCTTATTCGTATCGACCAAGCGAGAAACTTTCCCTTTCTTGACCCAAACACTCAGCATCGCATCGACGCCATCTTCACTCATGCCAAACTTTGCAGCGAGCTCTTTACGAGCCGCAACGCCGTGGCTATCAATGTATTGATGAAGTTCAGTTAAAATCATACTACTTGCACCTCTAGTGCTTTCTGCTTACTGCCCACTTTCTTGAAGACGCGATACGTCACCACAAAACCACCAGCAATCGCCACCATCCATACTGCACTTGTCACAGGATGCGCAGCAAAGTTTGCCGCTTGGTAGTAGAAAGTCGCACCAAAGTAACCAAGAGCCATCGTCCAAACCGCGATGAAGCGTGCAAACGTCTGACCAAATTCACGAACATAAGCACCCATCGCGGCCACACAAGGCGTGTAAAGCAGGATAAGAATCAAGTAAGCGAATGCCGCATGACCAGATACAAACTTGTCTTTCAAGTTACCAAAGATAGAGGTATCGACTTCTTGGTCAGCTGCTACAGAATTAGAGTCAGACAAGTCGCCAACTTCAATACCTAATGGATCTGAGTAGCTCAATCCGGCTAGGTTTTCAGGGATCGTCATTACCGCTTCTTGCAGGCTTGCTGCTAAGTCAAACTCAGCTGCTTCTTCATCAGAAGGCGTTGTATATAGGCTATTTAATGTACCAACAACGGCTTCTTTAGCGAAAATACCTGTGATGATACCAACCGTTGCAGGCCAGTTCTCTTCAGTAATACCAATTGGTTGGAATACAGGTGTTACAACTTGAGCTGCTCTAGACAGTACTGAGTTTTCGCTATCTTCGTTACCAAAGCTGCCGTCCATACCTAGAGAGTTTAGGAAGCTAAGAATAGCCACAACCATCACGATTGTTTTACCTGCACCAAGTACGAAACGCTTCAGCTTCTGCCAAGTTTTCAACATTACGTTTTGCACTGTCGGCAATTCGTAATCTGGCATTTCCATCACTAAGCTATCACTGCTACCTGGGTAGATCGTGTTTTTCAGGAACAAACCCGTAAATACAGAAGCAACGATACCCATGATGTACAGAGCGAATACTACGTTTTGTCCTGCACCTGGGAAGAACGCCGCCGCGAACAGTGCGTATACCGGTAAACGAGCACCACATGACATAAACGGCGCCATTGATGCTGCTAGTTTACGTTCGCGCTCTTGGTCAAGAGTACGAGTTGCCATGATTGAAGGCACGTTACAACCAAAGCCCAGTACAAGTGGGACAAATGCTTTACCCGGTAAACCAATCTTCTGCATCACTTTATCAAGTACAAATGCAGCACGAGCCATGTAGCCTGAGCTTTCTAGTACCGCTAAGAATAGGTAAAGCGCTGCGATAACAGGAATAAAGGTCGCAACCGTTTGGATACCGCCGCCAATACCATCAGCAAGTACAGTGACTAACCAAACTGGTAAATGGCCATCTAATAAGTGGTGTCCACCATCAACTAATATTGCTCCAACACCAATATCGAAGAAGTCGATAAACGCACTACCGATATTGATAGAGAACATGAACATTAGGTACATGATAACGAAGAAGAAAGGAATACCGACCCATTTGTTCAAAATGAATTGGTCTGCTTTCTCTGTAAAGTTACGGCTTAGTTTGCCTTCGCTGCGACGAACACGTTTACAAAGGTCATGTAAGAAAGTGTATTTAGCGTCAGCAACAGCAAGGTCAATATCGAAATCGGCACCAAGACGCACGCTATCAATTTGAGTGCGAGTTTGTGGGGCTAAACCATTCAATACCAAGTAATCATTTTCTAAAGCACGAATCGCTAGCGCTCGGTGAGATACGTCAGCATCATCAAATTGTGACTCAACAGAAGGGATAAGAACTTCTAACGCGGCATCGTAATCAATAGAGATAGGGTCAAGGCTCACACCTTGAACAAGCAGTTTATGCAGACGCTCTTTAAAGCGAACCACTTGACCTTTATCGTTTGCAGACAAGCTTAGAACTGGGCAACCTAGCTCTTTCTCTAGTGCTTTAAGGTTAATCACCTGACGTTCGCGCTTTAATACATCCATTTTGTTCAACACAACGATCATTGGGCGACCCAACTCACGCAGCTGTAATGTCATATATAAGCTTCGTTCTAGACAGTTAGCGTCGACAACATTGATGATCACATCTGCTGGGTGAGTTAAAACAGCGCGAGACGCGATAGACTCATCGATGCTGTTCGCATCATTACCACTGTCTAGTGCGTAGATACCCGGTAAATCCGTTAGTTGAAACTGATCACCAGCGTGCGAGTATAAACCCGTCTTCTTTTCAACAGTGACACCAACCCAGTTACCAACGTGCTGCTTAGCACCAGTCAGTGCGTTGAACAGTGTTGTTTTACCACTATTCGGGTTACCAACGGTAAGAACTTGATAATCCATTTAGATAACCTCGATTTGTTCTGCAATGCTTTCACGAATGGCGATAGAAACACCTCTCACTTCAACTTGAAGCGGATCACCCATAGGTGCACGGCGGATAAGCGTCACCTCGGTTTTTGGCAACATACCCATGACCATAAGTTTCTTCCTTACGTCTGGTGTTAAACCTGTTAGTGCAACAATAGAAGCCGCCTTTCCTTGCTCTAATTGTGAGAGTTTCATAAGTACCCAATTCGTGACTGATAATGAGAAAGATTGTTATTAGCGCCATGATACACATACATGCCCACAATTCTATTGTGTGAAATCAATGTTTTCGAAAATACATACTCGTAAGTTTCGTTAAAAACGTTTACGTCAAAAACGTTACTTTCAACAACTAGCGAGAACTACCTCGCTAGTACAAACCCTCCCAAACAAAAATAAATCATTAATTATCAATCACTTGAGACAATGTCGGTTTTCTCATAGGTATCTGTCGTTAATTTTATAAGTAAAATAAGTAGCTGGACGTATAGTTACTCCATCGAAGAGAAACTACTTCTCTTTAATTTTATTCCAGAGGTGATATGGCTTTGCTATATCACTCCGGCAGCAAGCGAAGGTGTCGTTGGCACCCGTGGTATAGTCCCCCCGGCTATGCCACGATATTTTTTTCTTCCCTTTGTTTTATCCCAACAACCTTTTTAAACTCCCCATTTATCTCGTATCTCGTATCTCGTATCTCGTATCTCGTATCTCGTATCTCGTATCTC
>NZ_JBGOOD010000068.1:0-22589 GCF_041439475.1 Vibrio sp. 1S139 | reverse complement strand
GCTGCTCTTGGCTTAGACGAATCGAACCATCTTCGTCGATTGAGTACGCTAGGTCGCCAGACACAGGCGCATCATCAACCGCTGTTACGCTTACGTCGATGTTTGCTGACACCGTATCGGTGCCGTCTGACACATCGAAGCCGAAGTTTACGTCGCCATTGAAGTTTTCATTCGGCGCAAAGGTGTATGTGCCATTACCGTTGTCGGTAAGAATACCGTCGCCACCGTCGTAGGTCACACTTTCAATAGTAAGGTTGTCACCTTCAATGTCCGTTGCGCCTGTTAATAGGTCTGCATCAGTGAAGATTAACGTGCCGTCTTCTTCAACACTGAATTGTTGGTCTTGTGGAACAGGTAAATCATTTACTGGGTTAACCGTCAGGTCTGCTGAAGCTTGAACGGTATTAGTACCATCTGAGATATCGAAGCTGATATCGATGTCGCCATTGAAGTTCTCATCTGGCGTAATCGTGAAGCTGCCGTCATCATTAGCTACAACCGTTGCATCTCCACCAACCGTAAGGTCGCTAGCTGTCAGGTCATCGCCTTCAACATCTGACGCTTGCGATAGTAATTGCTCTTGGCTTAAACGAATCGAACCATCTTCGTCGATTGAGTACGCTAAATCGCCTGACACAGGTGCATCATCAACGGCAGTTACACTCACATCGATGTTGGCAGAGACCGTATCGGTGCCGTCTGATACATCGAAGCCGAAGTTTACGTCGCCATTGAAGTTTTCGTTTGGCGCAAAGGTGTAAGTCCCGTTGCCGTTGTCGGTCAGGATACCGTCGCCACCATCGTAGGTCACACCTTCAACCGTTAGGTTGTCACCTTCAATGTCTGTCGCACCAGAAAGGAGGTCAGCGTCGGTGAATACAAGAGTTCCGTCTTCCTCGATTTCAAACGTTTTATCTTCAGGAACAGGCGCGTCATTAATCGGGCGTACCGTTAAATCAATTGCGCTGCTAATCGTTTCTTGGCCGTCACTGATGTCGAAAGTAAGGTCAAGTTCACCATTAAAATCAGCTGAAGGAACAACGGTGAAAGTACCATCACCATTGTCTTGAACTGTTGCATCATCACCAACTTGAACGTTAGAAGCAACAAGCTCGTCCCCATCTACATCACTTGCGTATTCGAGTAATTGTTCTTGAGTGAATGTTATGGAGCCATCTTCATCCATGATGTAAGCCAGATCTTGTTCAGCTTCTGGCGCATCATTTTCACTTTCCACTTTGATTTTAAACGTTTCGCTTACCGTTTCAGAATCAAAGTCATCCTCTACTTCGCTAATGGTCTCTTCGTCAGAAGCTTGAACATCAACTGCAAACGTCTCTTCTACTGTTTGTGAATCTAGCTCATCACCAACTTGTTGGTCACCCGACTCTGAAGATGTCGCACTCGGCGCTGCTGAAGTACGCGCAGCTTGGCCTTGTTCTTCATTACCTTCAGCGTCTACACCACCTGTCGCAGCCTCTGCGATATCACCACCTACAGCTTGTGCGCCCGCTCCAGCACCGCCACCACTGCCAGCAGCGTTATCCGAGCCAGCTTCAGAAGCGGCTCCACCAACTACATTGGATTGTGCAGCGTCTGAATCTCCATCACTTTCTGGCGTCTCTTCTTGCACAGCCGCACCAGAAGCAGAGGCATCTTCAGCATTACCTGCACCACTCGGATTTTCGTCTAAAGCCTGGTTAACTTCGTCTGCCGCATCCGCATTTTCAGCACCCGTCGCTATTGTCGACGCAATCGTGTTTTGTTGATTTTGTTGATTCTGCTGTTGGGAGGGCGTACCCGCGTCGTTCGTGTCCGTTTGTTCTACCGCGTCATTTAGATCTTCATTTTGGTTATTTTGGTTATTTTCGCCTGCCATTACAGCCTCCGTTGCTACTAGCTAACTGATCGTATTTATAGAGGCATTAAAGGACATCATTTTGAAAAACCAATTTTTTATACAACATTTTTCATAATTTCTTTTTAAAGAGAAAGAATCAAAAAAAATTTGAAAACTGCCTTTAAAGATCCTTAGTTATTGTGATTAAAGCAATTAAGGGAGTGGAGCGATGATAGACATGACGAATTTGTTGCGCTCGGTCGACAACAACCACAAAGGGCTGCAATTGCTATTAGGCGACTTTTACAATGACTTTTCTGACGCAGCCCTAAATATAGAAGCGCTTCATAAAGGTAATCGTTTTGATGAACTCAACAGTTACTCAAAACGATTGAAGACCATCTTAACGTTGCTTTGCGACCAAGACCTTCCGCCAAAAATGGCCAAATTGGAACACTTGAGTAGACACGAGTTTCCTGCGCCGGAAGATCTAATAGAGGATGTAAAAACTGAATTGCACAACGTCAATCGACAAATCAACCACTTGTTGGATATTAAGGAAGTAATAGATGGCAAGTAACCGAGGTCAGTCATGAGCAATAACCAAATAGAACATCACCTCAGAAAAGCACTTGTTTCCAATAACGAGGCTTCTAAGGTCACAGCTGATGACACTATTGTGCTTGCTAGTGCCATGACCAGCGTTCACAAAACGTTGCTCATTATATTCTTGCTCGCTTTGGTCGCTATCGCCGTGGCGTCACAAGCACGTATTGACATTGTTGTTTCTCTACGTGGAGAACTGCTATTGGAATCGGATGTTGAGAAAGTTCAACATTTAGAAGGCGGGATATTAGAAGAATTGTTAGTCAGAAAAGGGGAAATCGTTTATGAGGGCCAACCTATCGCTCGAATACGCTCACTTGACCGTAACACTCAACTTGACACCGTCAATACTGAAATTATTCAGATAGAGCTCGATAAGATTCGTTATGAAAGCTTACGCGACATGATAGAGCCTAACTTCGACGCTTTCATTGAGAAATACCCTGAGCAAGTTCAGGTCAACATGAATACCTGGAGACAAGAATTCTCTAAAAACCGCTCAAATGAAGAACTCATTACACACGATATTAAGCACAAGAACTCGTTGATCAGTTCAATGTTAAAGCGTCGCAAAAGTTCAGAGAATCAACTCTCTCTGATACGTAAGCAGCTCAACATCAAAAACACCCTCTATAAAGAAGAGATGGCGTCTTATGTCGACGTTCTTAACATGAAAGTACAAGAGTCGAATATGGTGCGTGAGATTGAGAACCTTGACGAATCAGTGATGAATGAGCGTTTCCAACTCGACAAACTGGAAAAGCAACACCGTGACTTGGTTGAGAATCGAAACTCTGAGTACCAAGCACAAATCATTCAAGCGAACAAAGACCTCAAGCTAAAGCGAATCTTACAACCGCAGCATTCCGACAAGGTTGATCGCCTAGTCGTCTACTCGCCAGTCGATGGTGTGGTCGATAAACTTCACTTCAATTTCCGTTCTGCTGTGATTCCGCCAGGAGAAAGTATCGCCGATATTGCCCCAATAAATAATTCGTTACACGGTGAAGCGAAGATCCCACGTAAAGACATGGGATTTGTCGAAATTGGTCAGGCAGTGAAAGTAAAAATGGATACCTATAACTTTGCAAAATACGGGTTTGTTGAGGGAACCATCGCCTCAATCAGCCGTTCATCATACGAAGAAGAAGACGCTGAATTCTATTTAGCTGAGATTGAAATTGACCGAAACTTTCTTGAACGAGGAGGCACTCAATACAAGTTATCACCTTACATGGAGTTTACCGCTGATGTGAAAACAGGCTCGCGTCGCGTGATCGAATACGCTGCGAAACCGGTGATGTCAGCCATCGAGGATGCTTTCGATGAGAGATAATCAATGAGCGGTAAACCTTCGTACAATATTTCCATACCCGCCCTACGTCTAAGCATACTATTTAGCGTGGTATTGGCTGCGCTCGCTTTCTATTTATACTGTTCTTGGTCAAAAATAGATTCAGTCGCACAAGTGCAAAGCGCCCCACTGCTCATACAAGCCCAGAAGCTTAATCAGACCATAGAACAAGATATTCAAACTCTGCAACAGTGTTTAAGTACCAACACTTGCGGCACTAACCAATTCAACCTGGTTAACTTGAAGCTTGAAATTGATGAATTTCGCTCTTTAGCCTCGTTGAACAAAACCGAGTTCAGCTTGGTTGGGGCAACTGAATACACACAACTGGAATTGGCGATTAATCGTTTCTCCGATAGCGCAAAAACACGTAACGACGTATTAGGCTTGTACCTTTCATTGACCAATAACTATCTGCAGATGGACGACAACTATCGCACCATGTTTAACAACCATGCAAATGACTTAATGTCAGAAAAAAACGAGTTCTTTATCTGGTTGTTTATGGTGGTCGTGATATTGGCTGTGATTACGATTCTATCCAACTCAGTTGCTATGTTGAAGCTAAAGAAATCCAGTTCTAACGAACGCGAAATCGACTATGAATTCGATGCCCTGTATCAAGAGCTGAAGCAGCTAGATTTACAACGTCTTGAAGAGCTTCTTAATGAAGTTAGCATCAACCCCAAGCAGCGTCAGATTTACTCTCATCTCAAACTTATTTTCAGTAAATTAGAAGACCAAAAGCGCAATAACGATCTCTACAAACAGTTGTATGCGCTGATCGGTTATGAGATTCGCGGAATTACAAACACCATCAACGGTGGCGTCCAATATCTGGTTCAAGAAACCAATGAAAACGGCGTGTTGATGGCGAACGATATTACCTCTGCGTGTAGCACACTATCTGAATTAGCAGAAAACTATAATCGCTTGATATCACAGGGTACGGAAAGCAAGTCGAAAGAGTTCTCTTTACTGAGTGTGTTATCTGAATTAATGATTCATATCAGTGCCAAAGTACAACGTAATGAAAGCCAACTTGACTGTTTTATCTCTGACAACTTACCCAATCGTGTAGAAGGTCAATCCACCAGCTTGTTCTGGATATTGTTCCTGCAGCTTTCCAATGCCATTCAACTCAAATCAAATAAGAAACTGTTTGTAACGATTGAATCGGGTGCGGCTTCAGACATGGAAAATACCCGTGTCACCATCAACCTCAACTTCTTATCAACACTGGATGTTTCTGTTGCCAAGCTCAACAAACTCCATTGGAGCGCACACAAAGACCATACAGCCAGCACAGATGACTTAGCGAAAAGCGTTCTGAAGGATTACGGATATTACGAGAGCCACTGGTTCCAGTCAGGGGCTCAGGAACGTTTTCAGATCGAGCTTGATCTTAAGGCTAAGAACTTCCACACAGAGAAAACTCGCTTTGATGGCAAGCGTTTACTCTTGTGTGCTAATACTCAAGTTCGCATCGATGTGATGAAGAAAATGCTCAGTAACTTGGGGCTTGATATCACCGAGATTCGCACTGCAAATGAGCTTTTCTCAGCGGCGAAAACGTTCGGTGATTACGATGCGATTATGCTCACCGATACCTTTGAACCCAACAAACTGCCCTCACTAAGTAAGACTGTGAAATCTCAGCTTAAGAACCACCCAAATACCAAGTTACTGTTGTCAGTGACCAACACTCAGCAAGCACAAGAGTGTCATAGCTTCGTCGACAAAATCATCAACGCCCCTGCTATCCCTTATGAGTTCATTCCAAACCTACTCACCATTATGGAAGCGGAAGCATCGGAAGAACAGATGGAGAACAGCTCATTCCTGATCGTAGAGGATGACCGAGTTCAGCAGATTTTACTGAAACGAATCTTGACCAAGCAAGAATACGAACCCGACATGGTTGGCGATGGCGCCGATGCTGTGAAGCACTTCATGAATAAGCGCTCTGACATCATCTTCATGGATTGCATCATGCCGGGGATGGGCGGCATCGAAGCAACAAAACGTATTCGCCAATTCGAACAAGAAAACGAGAAAAACCCTTGTACCATCATAGGTGCAACCGCATTGACCAGCAGTAACGAACACCAGGCTTGTATTGAGGCCGGAATGGATTACGTGATCAGCAAACCTTATAAAAGCGACCAAATCATCAAGGTGATCAACAAGTATGTGGCGGTACAAAAACTTAACTAGCAGCATCATGGCTGCGCTTGTATTAAGCACGACACCTTCAGCATCGGCGACTACCCTGCTTGAAGCGGTAGAGCTCGGCCTGCAAAACAGCCTGTCTCTTCGCGCTAGTGATAAGGGCGTGGAAGAAAACGAGTACAACATTGGTATCAGTCGCTCTAAGTTTCTGCCTTCACTCAATGGTGCTGCCGATACCACATGGAACGAGAATGAAACCTTGCTATCGAGCGTACCCGATGAAACCTCTAGCTATAACTCAAACAGCTACAGCCTTTCGTTATCGCAATCCATATTCAACCTTGGTGACATTTTCAAATATGGGACAGCAAAGCTCGACTTCAATATCGAAGAGATTAAACACGAGAACAAAATCCAAAGCACCATCTCTGAAATTGGCTCACAGTACTTTGAGTATTTGAAAAACAACGCACAGATAAAAGCGACTAAGGTCGAACTTAAATCGTCTGAGACGCGTGAACATCAGATGCGACGCAATGTGGAGCTCGGCAATACAGCCGCTAGTGAGCTGTACGAAGTAATAGCTCAGAAAGAGGGTGTGTCGAACCGATTAAGAACCTTGCAGAAAGATCGTCGCGTCATTCTCAACGGGCTCTCTATTCAAATTCAATACCCTATTACTCCGTCGCAAGACATATACGAAAGCGTGCCTTTAAAAGAGATCAACGAAACAGAACAACGCACGATCATGGATCAGGCGTTAAAGCTGAATAACGATTTATTGATAGCAAAGAAAACCGTAGAGAGAAGCCGCAGAAGCTTAAAAGAGAGCGGTTCGAACTTCTTACCGACCGTATCGCTTTCAGCCAGCTATCGACACGATGACGCCAATAACTTCGACAAAACCGACATTACAGCGACAGGCGAAAGTAACTCAACCAGTGTTGGGTTAAACCTAGCAGTTCCTATCTTGTCTGGTGGCTCTGATTACTACGGCTATCAAAAATCATCGACGGCCATCGAACGTACTGAGCTGCTTTACCAAGATTCGCTTTACACCACACGTAACAGTGTGAATACCTCCGTGCTCAACATTAACGATTTCTCGCAGTCTATAAGCAGTTACGAAAACATCATTCGCGCCAACTACGCGTCTTATAAAGGGATCCAAAGAGCCTACCAATTGGGCACGCGTACTATCACCGACTTGCTGGCGGCGGAAAGTAAACTATTCAGCGCCTTAAGAGACTACGAAAGCGCACGATACGACTACATCATCGAGACCATCAAGCTTGAGCAAATTAAGGGAATACTCTCAATTCAATCTATCGAAAGCGTGATGCAATTAATGAGCGATATTGAGGGACGAGACAATCAAGATTTGGTGCCTAAACATCTTCTCTCAACGGAGTCGTTGAGGAAAGGAGGTCGCAATGCAAACTGAGCAGTTTTCGCAAAAGATCAACATGGCAGATAAGTGTTATCTGACTTTCTCAACGATAATATCGACCCTGTTTGGTTTGGTACTGCCCTTCTCCATTCTGATCATTTTTGACCGAGTGTTACCCAACCAAGCACAAGATACTCTGTTCTTATTGTTCGCGATTATCTTGATTTCTATCTTCCTCGACTATCACTTAAAAAATCAGGAAGAGAAGATTTCCTCTGTCATCATGAGGCAGTTTGAGACCAACTTAACCAATAAGGTATTTCAATCCATCTGTTTGGCGGAAATCTCTAAGTTCCGACGTTTGGAGCCAGGCGAATACCTAGAACGAATCTCAACCATTCCTGAATTGAAAACCTTCTTTGGTGGCGAATCGGTTCGAGCGCTTATCAACCTTGCCGTCAGCGTGATCACTATCCTCATCATAGGACTCATCAACATATGGGCTGGCATTACCCTTCTGATTGCCTCTGTCATCTTGGCTATTTTTGCGTGGAGCCTTTCCAAACAAAAGATTGGTAGTTTGCAGAATAAGTCAGACATCGAAGGGTTAACTACCTCCAAAATCATTGAGATCATCTCTAGCCCGCTTGATATCAAAGCTCGAAATATGGAATACCGCGTTGAAAGCCTGATGACACAAATGGTCGAAGAGCGCGAAGTTGAGAACATCAAATATGAGCAGATTGAATCTAACTTCAGCCTAATATTGGCGCTCATCCAACAGCTTTCTATAGCTTGTGTTGTTGTGGTACTGGCAACGGCCGTTATCAATATGGAATCTAGCCAAGGCATCATGGCCGCGATCATCATGCTAACCAACCGTTATTTTGCGCCTTACCAACAAGTGATGCGCACCGCGAGCCGTTGGGAGTTAAACAAACTCCATATTCAGCGTATCGTTGACCTCCTTGAATTGGCCGCCTCTGTTGAACACCAACATGAAACAACAGAAGTAGAACGTATCTCGGTTAAGTATTCTGAAAAGCAGCGTATCGAGTTCGAACTCGGACAAGCCTATTTGCTGACAGGGAAAAGTGGTTCAGGTAAGACCCACCTCGCTAACTGTATTACGCGTCAGAACAGTGATAGCAAACTAGATATCATGATTAACGACACGCCTTTGGATGACGTCAATTACAACGTTTGGCGTAACAGTGTTCTGATGGTTGATAAGACCAGTTCGTTCGTAGAAGGGACGATTATCGATAACCTCACCTGTTTCCGCCCAAGCTTGAATAACACGGCGTTTGCACTGTGTGAAACCATGAACATCAAAGCTCAAATTGATGGGCTTCCTGCCGGTTTTTATACAGAACTCAAAGGCCATATGCGTAACCCATTCTCACGCCAAGTTGGCTACGCCCTATTATTAGTTCGCGCCCTGCTCGCCAGTAAGCGCGTATTGATATTTGATGACATCGACTGTGTGTTTGATGAGGAATTTGCACGAATGGTTCTCACCAGTACGGCTTATCGAGCCAACGACAAAATCTTGATCATCGCCAGTAATAAAATGGACAAGCTTAACCATCGCCTCAAACGCGTAAAACTTACCGGAGGTGACCAATGAGTATCTTAGTCGACTTCAATAATGTACCGCAACGTGTCTTGGATTTTGAATCCAGCGGATACGACGAACGTTACAGTCAATCGCCACTTATCCGCGGTTTGGCCTACACCTTGATAGCACTCGAATGGGAAGGCACACCCGCGATACTCAGCGATGCTTTTATTCCGAAACACAAAGACAGCGACAGCTTTACAGCAACCATAGAGCGTCTTGGGTATCGCTGTGATGTGACCAAATTAAAGACACTCGAGAATATAGATAAACACCCTCAGCCATGCTTTATTGAAATAGAGAATCTAAGTGCGATTTTCTTAGGCACCAAAGATGGAAAGTTGCTGCTGTTTGATTACACGAACAACAACACCATTGAATACCCAATGTGCAAAAAGCCCTGTTTGCTGATTGCGATTAGCGAATATTCTCGTCTGTTCCGCGAGCCACCTCCGGAATCGCAAGACAGAAGCAATTGGATTAAATACGCTTTCTATCGTTATAACAATGAACTTAAAAGCCTGATCATTCTCAGCTTCGTCATCAGTATTCTCGGTGCATTGCAGCCATTCTTTATTATGAGTGTATATAACTTCGCACTGACTTCGAGCTCCGAAGCCACACTCTATTGGCTAACCTTATTCGCCATTATTGTCGGCTTCTCTGAATACTTTTTTAAGAAAATGCGCGTCAACATTATTGCGACCTCCGGTAAAGACCTCGCCGTGCACATCTCGCAAGCCGTTATATCTAAATTGCTTTGGCTACCCTATGCGATGACATCTACTGCTGGGGTCTCTTCTCAGCTAGCACGTTTGAAAGATATCGATACCTTCCGACGCTTGGTGACTGCCGAATCGACGCTCAGCTATTTTGATATGCCGTTTGTGATCGTATTTATCATCGCCATTGCTCTGATGTCTGGTACAGCGGCATTAGTGGTGATGGGTGGTTTAATCCTGATGTTAGTGTTCTGTATTTACTCTCGCTATATCTACTCGCAAGCCACATCCAAAAGTTCGCGCGCCAATGCGATGGTCTCGTATCAATGGAACGAAATCCTTCGTGGTATCAAAACAATCCAAGGCCTGCCTTTACTTCGTGTCGTTCAATCTCGATTCAGTGCATCGCATATGCAAAGCACCAGCGATGCAGAGAACGTTGCCGTGACTAACAGTAAGATTCAGGCCGCTGGTGGCAGTTTGATTCAAGTGATTGGTACAGCAAGTATCGTGACCGCGGTAATCGGCGTGATGGAAGGTACTTCTGATGCGGGTGCCATGCTCGCAACCGTTATTTTGGTTTGGAAAGCGTTAGGCCCAATCATGGGTATCTATAACTCAATTTCCAAGTTCCAATCGATCAAGGCTTCATCAGCACAGATAAACAACCTGATGTCGATGAATGACGACAAATTGACCTTAGAAAAAAGCCCACCTATTCGCCTGTTCCAAGGAAGCATTGTGGGCAGCGGAGTCAGTCACCGATATGCAGGAGCCGCAACGGGTTTAACTAACTTGGGGTTCAAAATCCCACCCAGTGCCAAAGTGGTCATTTGTGGCCCTACGGGCTGCGGTAAAACCACCTTAATTTCAATCATTGCTGGGTTAGAAGACCGCTATCAAGGCGCTGTATCTGTCGATGGTTACAACATTAAACAGTTCAATAGCTACCGTTATCGCACGTCGATTAACTACATCCCTTTCAATTTGCATATTTTTGAAGGCTCACTTGAGACCAACTTCATTTTACACAACGGACTGATTCCAACAGACAAGATGCAAGAGATGATCAGCTTCTTCGAATTAGATGAATGGCTTCCGGAAGGCTTGGCTACTCAGTTAAGCGTGGATAAATGCAAAAGTCTTCCGAATGGAATTCAACAAAAACTGCGTCTGGCACTTGGCCTAGGTAACTGTGAGCAATCTCTGATTATCATTGATGAACCGTTCAACGGTGCAGAGCAAGAAAACGCTCAATACTTTAATCGCCTGTTCTCCGATAAATTGTTGAATAAGACCGTGATTTTTTCGACTAACGACCCTGGTTTGATCGCAACATCAAACATGAGTTTAGTGTTAGAGCCGGATGGGAATTTGAAATATTTTGGCTTAACAGACAAATACTTAAACAGTTTGAGCTAAATCATAACGCTTACTCACAATTCGTCATTTCGCGAGATGGATGTAATTGACAAAATCATAAGTGAGAGAGATGATTCGATCCAATACCACAGGTAACAAGGAAACAAATGTACACATTCGTTGCAGACAAGCTTGATGTTGCTTACTTATCCGCAATTCCTGAGAATCATATATTTCAGGGCTGTGACGTGCCTGAAGAAGAAATCGAGCTTCGAGAGATCGTTGAGGTTTGGTATGAGTCTGCCTTCCTACCCGCTTTCAATCTTCAGAAAATAGACATTGAGAACAAAGCAGAGCTCACCATCGTACAAATGCACGTATTCAGCAATGATACGAGCACACTCGCCTTCCTACTAAAAAACAGAGTGTATCGCGCCGCACTTAACAGAATGCTCGGTATTTGGACATTAGAACCCTCTGCAAAAACCGTATTAGAGCAACTTCTTTTCGAATTAAGCCTCGATAACAATCGTCCTCATTAGTAAGCTTTTTAAGTGATTCATCAATAAGCATAAAATTAAACAAACTGCCAAACGCTATAAATTACTAATAAAAGAACGCATTTCAAAATAAGCTCTGGAATCACAAGAACTTATACCTCTCCTACACTTACGTAAAATTTACCGTTTCAAAGTTTCCATATCGGCATTTTTATTCTACTGTTTTTATATAACGACAGTTGGATGGATCCTTATATGGCGATTACGGTTTGGAATAACCTTTCAGTCAAACATAAACTCTTTGGCTTAGTTCTACTTCCCATTTCATTATTACTCTTCCTAGCAGGTAGACAGGCTTATATATTAACGACTCAGTTAACCGATTTTGAACGAACCAATCAGTTATCTGTCTATCTTCAAGATATTTCTATTTTGTATAGAAGTACCTTAGCCTCTAGCCCTGAAGAGTTTGCTACTCAAAGCAACCAAGTAAAGGCAGAACTTAAAAACCTGTCTCCCATCATTTTTTTAGACGCATCTGGTGAAATGAATCAACTTGTTGCCGATTTCAGCGAAGCGACCTTATCGACGATGCAAGTGACTGACACTTACGATAAATTGGATGCCCTCGAATGGCAGAGCGATTTATACAAGCAACTGTTACTTGAAGTAGAGAAAGTCCCTTTTGAAAACACTAAACGTGAAATTCAACAGCACCTCACTGCCCTTCAACAACTTGAGTGGTTGATGTTTTGGTCGAACGAAGAGTTCAAGCTTGGTAGTTCACTGATTGAGATCTTCCAAATCAGCCAAGAGTACGACCCAGAACTCGCCGAACAGATCAAAACCTTGAGTGAAAGACAGCAATTGTTCTTAGAGCGCTTTGTTTCATTGAACGCCAACGAACATCAAGTTTCTTTGATGGTTGAAGTGTTTCGAAATGATGTGTTTGCTCAAAGCCAAGAGATAAGAAGCGCGCTACTCGACCTAAATACAATCAGCCAACTGACGCCACAAGAAGTGTCTGTCGGCTTAGAAGCGATGAGCGCACGGCTCAACTTATTACAAAGCCTTGGCGGCGTAATCAAGCAAGAGTTTCAACAAGAAGTTGAGCAAGCCATCTATGACGCGCAAATACAACGAACCCTGTTTATTTCTATCGTCGCTTTGCTGGCAGCGATTGTTATGGGTTTAACTCTTAGCTTGGCGAGACAAGTCACTAACAACCTTAATTTGGTGTTAGCTTTCTTAAAAAGCGAAAATGATGACACGCGCCCTTCTTTAGATAAATTAATCCAAGGTAAAGATGAACTCAGTCTGTTTGCTCAGCAAGTTGAACGATTGACCATCGAACGAGAGCTCGCGAAAGAGAGATTGACGGTAGCAAAAGAAGACGCAGAGAGAGCCAAAGAGGATGCCGAACACGCGAAAGACAACGCAATACAAGCCAGCAAAGCAAAAAGTAGCTTCTTGGCCAACATGTCTCATGAAATTCGCACCCCGCTCAATGGTGTTATTGGTATTTCGGAAATCCTAGCAGATACGCCGCTTACACCGACACAACGTGACTATGTTGATACGATCGAAACTTCATCCCAACTGCTCCTTAGCTTAATCAACGATATCTTAGACTTCTCTAAAATTGAGTCTGGCATGCTATTAATCAGCCCGCATTCTGCATCGATTAGAGAGTCGATATACGACATCGCCTCTATTATGGCACCAAAAGCGAAAGAACAAAGAATATCGATTAACGTTGATATCAGCCCAGATACACCAGCACGCATGATTATAGACGATCACCGTTTAAGACAGATCTTGATGAACTTTATGTCGAATGCGGTGAAGTTTACGGCTGAAGGTGGCGTCACATTATCAATTCAAACGCTCAACAAAGCAGATAACAATGCCACTATTCGATTTGCTGTACGAGACACGGGTATTGGTATCGATTCACTGCAACAAAAACAGATATTTGAACCGTTCGCTCAAGAAGACGATTCAACCACACGTCAATTTGGTGGTACTGGTCTTGGTCTAGCCATCAGTACACAGTTGGTAGAGCTGATGGGTGGTCAAATTCAACTCGACTCCGTCAAAGGTGAAGGAAGCTGTTTCTACTTCGACTTGGTATTGCCTGTTGACTTGATACTGCCAAAACCAAGTACAGCAACGGCTGATATTTATGTGCTGGGTAACGAAAACATGCTCTCCGAGCGAATCGAGTCCGACCTTAACCTTTATGGTTTGAAGGTTACCGATAAAACGAATGATATAACGGCAATTACAGAGCAGCTCTCCACTCAAAAACACACTAAACCTATTACTGTTGTTTTCGCCGAAGATGACGCATTCCTAGCTAATACCCACGCAGATAACTTAGAAAAGCTGCACCAAAACGGCATCACTATCTGTTTGATACGCTCCTTCTTAAGTGAGCCAGCGGATCTTGGTGACAGCGTTACTGCACAAGTCGCACAGCCCCTACTCGGCTTGCGTTTAATTAAAGCTATTGAGCTTTGTGATACTCGAGGTTTGGCGGAACTATCGGAAGCAAGCCAGACATCAGTCGAGATCCAACACAAAATCCTCATCGTTGAAGACAACAAGATCAACCAAAAAATTGCTGGTCTTCATGTCGGTAAAAGTGGTTTTGAATTCGAGTTCGCTAATAATGGTCAAGAAGCTGTGGACATGTTCACCGCTAATCCTCATTACGCGGTGATACTCATGGACTGCATGATGCCGGTTATGGATGGCTTTGATGCAACAAGCAACATCCGAAGAATTGAAAAAGAAACAGAAGCGACGCGACGCATCCCTATCATTGCATTGACCGCCAGTGTCATCGATGACGATATTCAGAGGTGTTTCGACGTTGGTATGGATGACTATGTACCAAAACCATTCAAGTTCGAAATGCTTAAAGAGAAAGTACTCACCGCGGTAGAAGCTATGCCACTACCAGCTTCCTATAAAGCTCAACCTAAGAAACAACCTGCAACTGTCACTCCAATTATCAACGGGGCTGCGACCAAACGTACTTTGCCTGAAGAAGCGGAACAAAACGCAATTCCGAGCAAATCAGAGAGAATCTTGCTAGTCGAAGACAACCGCGTCAATCAAAAAGTAGCTTCTATCATGCTGAAGAAGGCCGGATATGCCTTTGAAATTGCAGACAACGGACAAATTGCCGTTGATATGTACCAGAACGACAGTAGCTTCGACATTATTTTGATGGATTGCATGATGCCTGTTATGGACGGTTTCACGGCAACTAAGGAGATTCGAGAACACGAGAAAAACCAAGGCTTAAGCAAAACTCCTATTATCGCGTTAACCGCCAGTGTTATCGATGATGATATTCAAAAGTGCTTTGATTCCGGAATGGATGGATACGTAGCGAAGCCCGTAAGAAAAGAAAAGCTATTCCATCAAATAGAAAGTGCGACTTGTTAGGAGATACCTCATGGATTGGATTAGAACAATAAAAACACTTCCCCGCAGAGTCATGTTGCCAGTCGCGGTAGGGCTATTAGGAAGCTTGCTTTTTCTAAGCCCTGCTCACGCCGCTGAAGATTATGCCATATTTTCTTTAGACTCCGGATTTGAAGAGATATCAATAAACAAAGCGCGAAAGCTCTATAGAGGGAAAACTAAGCACCTCAATGGCAAACGTGTTGAACTGTCTGATTGGCCTGAGAACAGTGCCGAAAGAGAGGACTTTTATCAGCTTTTGCTTGGAAAAAATGCCGCTCAAATGAATGCACACTGGGCTGGTTTATCTTTTTCAGGAAAAGCGCGTTATCCAAGAGAAATCAAAACGGCGTCAACCGACAGCTTAGTCGACTGGCTTGATGACAAACCAAACCGTATTGGTTACTCCCCACTCTCTTCGGTTCCTCAAAATGCCAACGTTCTCTACGTTATAAGTTCGGAGAAATAATATGAAAAGAATAATTACGTCAGTGTTATGTGCCTCAATGGCCTCTCCGGCTTTTGCGAATATCGAACTTACCGATAATTTATCCTTGAGTGGCTTTGGCTCAACGTCTTGGGCAACATCGGATAACGATAATCCATTAATCATCAACCGCGGTTTTACTGATGAGAGCTGTTACGACTGTGATACCACATTTGGTGTTCAACTCGATTACTTCTACAACTCATTCAAAGCTTCCGTGCAAGTTGTCAAGCCACCCCAATATGATTGGAGTGAGCCGCAGCTAGAGTGGGCTTACTTAGGTTATGAATTTAATGACTTTGATGTCAGCATTGGTCGATTACGACTACCATTATTCCTTGCCTCTGAGTACTACTATGTGGGCCAAGCCTATATGACAGCAAGGCCACCGACAGAGGTGCATAACAGCGTTCTCGGAGACACAGCTTTCAACGGTATAAAAGTGAGCTGGACTCATGATGTCAGTGATAAAGCAACGCTATTGCTCTCACCTTTCTTCGGTGTAAAAGACAAAAACAAAGTTGACTTTAATTCGAGTACAGAGCTGGAATTTGAAACCAACCGAATGTTCGGTGCCAATCTTCAATTGAGCGGTGAAAACTATCGTTGGAACTTGTCATTCCTCGACTCCAATTTTGATCAAACCGTTTCTGGCACGATTACAATCCCTGGGACTTCGATAACAGCTCCATTCAGTAGCAAACAAGACAACCAACACATTCAACTTTGGTCGTTAGGTGTTGAGTATGAATTAGGTCAAGCGGTGCTTGCAAGTGAAGGACAGATCAGTGACATCTCGTCCTCGATGTACGCTAGTTTGGGCTACAGACTAGATTTATTCACTCCATACGTCGTTTACGGAGCAGAGTTTGATTCTCACGAACACCTAAAAGGAAACAGCTACCTAATTGGTGTGGATTACGATGTGTTACCTAACGTCTCCATCAATGGCGAAGTGCAATATTTTGAGGCTCGTAAAGCAAACGGTGCCTTTGTTGAGAATTTCAATGCACTTACTGGTTTTGATGACAAAGATGCCGTCCTTTATACGATCATGTTGAGTTTCGTCTTCTAACCCAAATCCTTTTCCAATTACGCCAGACGAAACTGGCGAAGAGTTTATGGTAAGTGCAACGAATCCATATGTAAGCAGCACTGGGTATTCGGTACTCAAGCAAGGAGGTAATGCAGTCGATGCAATGGTGGCGATGCAGATGACAATGTCGGTGGTTGAACCGGATATGACTGGGATTGGCGGCGGTACTTTTGCGCTGTTTTACCAAAAAGACAAAGACCAAGATTGATCGCACCAAACCTTACGACCCAACTGGTTTGCTCGTCGAAAAGAAAACCTACGCCGAAATGTTAGTACCAGAGTTCATGCAGCTCGGTTATCCGGTGCATGTCATTCCAGTCGTCAGTGGCTTGAATGCCATTGAAGTCAAAGATGGCAAGATCTATGGCGCGACCGACAGACGCCGTGCATCAAGCTCTATGGGTGAATAATAAAACGAAATGGGCAAGTAACAGGCTTGCCCTTATTTTGTCTTTAGTTGCTTGAACCTCGTCTAAGCAGTTCATGGATGCGAAAAAGCCAGTCGAACGTGTCGACTGGCTTTTCATTATAGGCTTCGCTAATTACTCATTAGGATATTATGAGCTTGGCGCTACTCGTTTATCTTTCAACTGATCAATAACATAGTCAGGAGCTACTTTACCTAGCTCACCTAAGCAATCATCGGTCTTTTCATTTCCGTAGCGCACATAGATATCGCATACCGCGTATAGCTGCTCTGGAGAACCAGAGATCAAATATGCTTTCTCGAACGATTTAGTCGACTTGTCGATATCCAACTCTTCTTGTAATACCCCATTTAGGTACCAGTAGTAGCTGTTATCTTTCGCTAGCTTCGCAGCCACTTCAATCTCTTTGGCTGCCGCAGTTTTGTCTTCAAGGCGAACCAGAGTCAACGATTTCGAATAATGCAGAGCGGCGTTGTTTGGCACGCTCTCCAAACCACGATCTAATACTTCGACTGCTTGCTTATCTTTGTTCTGAGCTCGAAAATTATCTGCGTAGCTCAACCAAACTTGCGCTTCTTTTGGATGCGTATTGATCAGCTCTAGATAAACCGTTTCCGCCTTATCCCAATCATTGTGCCAACGAAGCACATCAGCAAACAGTAATTGGTACTTTTCAGATTCTTGCGTTTCCAAGAAGCTAATAAGCTCTATGACTGGTGGTTCAATTTGTGCTTTCTGCTCGTCATCCAATGCATTGAAGTCACGGACTAGGTTTGACGTTGCCGTATGGCGAACCATGGTATCGCTGTCTTTTAGCAAGGGTGAAACTAACGCCCAGCGATGTTCAAGTTGGTAAGGTTCAGAACCGATAACCGCCGCTTCACGAACTTCAGGGTTTTGATCTTTTAAGCCTCTTGCCGCCGCCACCAGCGCATTTTGGCTTGGATATGAAGCAAGCTCTTGCAGTGCACCAGTACGATTTTCAACAGATTGATTCTGATCTTGTGCCATGTAAGACAACTGTTGAATGCGGGTTTGAGTGTCCGTCATTTCAAGCACTTGATTGATATTTTGTGCTGGCGCGTCAACCGTTTGTTGAACGCTATTCGCAGCCATCGCAGACGTTGAAATTAATGCGGACGTTGAAATCAATAAAGCAACAGCCGTCGCTAAACTCTTCTTCATCATAGTATTACCTTAAACTGGAGAACTTAGCCTGTCCCTAGACTCGTATCTGATTAAATTTTTCTTGGACCTGTTGATCCAAAGAACGAGTTAAAACTTGGTCTCGAACGTAGCTTGTTGCGCCTGTTTTGCTCGATGCGCCATCAATACTGAGTCACTGAATTTGCCATGAGCAACCGGATGCCCCATCGCACGAGCGATATAAGCCATCGACTTGTCGACATGAGAAAAGAACTTGTGCCAACCAGCACATAAGTAGTTCAAACCCGGTTCACCTACACGAGTTTTGATAAAGCGGTTCTTAGGGCACTCACCATGACAAGCGAACTTGTAATCACACTGCTGACATTGACTGGTCAGTGTACGGGATTTAGCAAAACCAAACTTTTGCTGTGGTGCGCTGTACGCCAAATCATCAAGTTTCTCGTGATGAATATTGCCAATCTTGTATTCAGGGTAAACATAATGGTCGCATGAAAATACGTCGCCATTTGGCTCCATTGCCAAGCCCTTTCCGCATATCTCATTCAAGGTACACAGTGGGTTCGGACGCCCAATCCATGTTTCTACGCTCGCTTCAAAATACTGAACAAACACCTTGCCGATGTCGTTCTTGGCCCACTCGTCAAACACAGAAATCAAGAAGTTACCCCAAGCCAAGTCCGACACACACCACGATTCCATGATTGAATCTTTATGGCCGGGGATCAGGCGTTTGTCGCCTTGTTTAAGCTGCTCGCTTACTTGGGATGTTTGTGGTGCAATCGTTCGGAACGTTTTCTGTTCAACGATAGGAATAAACTGCATTTGCGGTGACTTCACCACATCACGTAGGAAGCGATAGACCTCAAGTGCATTTTGACTGGTGAGGTTATTCACACAGGTAAGCGTTGCGAACTTCACTTGGTGTTTGTGCAGCAGCTCCACAGCCGCCATCACTTGTTTGAATGTGCCACGGCCAGCTCTGTTAACACGATAAGCATTGTGCAGCATTTCAGGACCATCAATACTCAAACCGATCAGGAAGTTGTTCTTCGCAAGAAACTCAGCCCAATCATCATTCAACAATGTACCATTGGTTTGTAAGTCGTTTGAAATCAATACACCTTCAGGTTGGTACTTTTTCTGTAGCTCAACCACGCGTTCAAAATACGCCAAGCCTAGCATGGTCGGTTCACCGCCCTGCCATGAGAAGATGATTTCTGCCGTGTTTTGACCTTCGATGTATTGTCGGATGTAGGTTTCTAACGTCTCATCATCCATTCTTGGAGAACTGCCTTTCTTGTACTCCAACAAATCTTGCTTACTTAGGTAGTAACAATATTTACAGTCAATGTTGCATGCTGCGCCAATCGGCTTAGCCATGACATGCAAGCGCTTAGACGCTTTACCGTTATATTGTGGACCTTGAGTAATATGCATGATTTACCTACCTATTTTAGTATTCTGGACCCATCATAATTCCTATTCGAACAGGTGACATGTTATACCCTTTATAACCAATAGGAATGACCTTAAACGTTAGAATTAGACCCTATTTCGAACATCTGAGGCACGTGATGAAATTTCTTAATTACAAACAGTTAGCAACAATTAGCAGCGTCACCATGACTATCCTTCTGAGTGGCTGTGCAAGCGTGCCTACACACCCCATCGCCCAACAAATTGACCAAGAGATGGTGTTGGTTGAAGGCGGCACATTCACCATGGGGTCGAACGGTCCAGAAGCGACCAAAGCAGAGCGTCCTGCACGTAATGTAACTGTAGATAGTTTCTATATTGCGAAGTTCGAGGTGACTCAAGAATTGTTCGAATCGGTGATGGGTTCATCTCTCAGTTATTTCCAAAACCCACAAGTTCCGGTCAATAACCTTAGTTGGCAGCAAGCAAACTATTTTGTTGAGCAGTTGAATGAATTAACGGGTGAAGAATACCGTCTGCCTACTGAAGCTGAATGGGAATTTGCAGCCAAAGGTGGCAATAAAAGTAAAGGCTATACTTACAGTGGTTCCAATAACTTAGATGATGTTGCGTGGTACTCAGCAAATTCTAAAAATAGCGCACATCCAGTCGGGCTAAAGAAACCAAATGAACTAGGCTTATATGACATGACAGGAAACGTGGGCGAGTTTGTTATCGATGCCTTCGATGACACCTTCTACCGATTCGGTCCAACAGACAACCCTAACAACGCAAAACACAGCGACGTCGGTTTATCACACAAATCGGTTCGCGGTGGCAGCTTTGCTTATGACGAAAATGAATCTGAAAGTTACCGTCGTGACTTCGCAAGCCAATCGATCACTATGTCAGATATGGGGCTGCGTTTAGTTAAGGATGTGAACTAGCTAACGAAGCGAACTAACTAAAGATGCCGAAGGTTATGGTTCACTAATCGTCACCAACAATACTAAAAATACGATTCGCACTGCACACACGTTACAAATCTGGCCAAACGTTGGAAACCTGACCAAACATTAGAACTCAGCGGCAACTGTGAATAAGGAAACTCTATGCAATACACCAAGCTTTCAGGACTAACCCTCGCGTTACTCTGCGCTCTCCCAGCTTCAGCTGAGGAAAAGCCAAATCTAGTCCTTCAAATCACGGTAGATGGCCTGCGCGCAGATCTAATCGAACGATATAAGCACAACTTCGGTGAAGGCGGTTTCCGGTACTTAATGGATGATGGTACCTACTACACCAACGCAAACTACCAACATGGCAACACGGAAACGATCGTGGGCCATGTGTCGCTTGCAACAGGTGCTCCACCGAGCGTACACGGCATGGTAGGTAACGTTTGGTATGACCGTAGCGAAGAACGTTTGGTGTATAACGTAGAAGACGGTAACTACCAAATGCTGACCTCTGGTGCAGGTGTCGATAAAGCAACAGAGATCGACCCAACGCAGAAGACAGCACAAGGCGATGGCCGCTCTCCAGAGCCAATACTCTCCACCACGTTTGGTGACGAACTGACGATTTCCAATAGTGGCAAATCAAAAGTATTCGGTGTATCAGTGAAAGACCGCGGCGCAATCTCATTGGCAGGACACAGTGGTAAAGCCTTCTGGTTCTCCAAAGCACAATCGGAGTTTGTCACCAGTAACTATTACTATGACGAGTATCCAGATTGGGTATCACGCTGGAACGAGAAAGCGATTGCTGCTCAGTATTCCAAACAGAAATGGGAGCTCTCATTACCGCGTGATAAATACACGTTGCAAGAACACGATACCGAACACAAAGTGAAACTCGGTGACTTCCAACGCACCTTCCCTCATCCTTATGGCCCGGCAAGTTACAAGTACTACAGCACAACGCTAACCGTCAGCCCTGCTGGTGACGAAATCACGGAAAACTTCGCTAGCACCTTGTTGATGCAAGAGAAGCTTGGCCAAGGCGACGTGACCGATTATCTGTCAGTGAGTTTCTCATCAAATGACTACGTGGTGCACCTTTACGGCCCTGAAAGCCTAGAAACAGAAGACAACCTTATCCGACTTGATAAGACTCTCGCTAAGCTTTTCAAAACCGTGGATAACCAAGTCGGGCTAGAAAACACATTGATTGTGCTGTCTGCCGACCACGGTGTACCTGAATCTTCACCTGCGGCAAATGCGCTTGGTTTCAATCAAGCTCAATACTTCAATAAAGACACACTACTCTCGAGTGGTGTTGAGAAACGATTGAAGGATGAATTTGGTTTAACCAAAGACGCGATTCGCTTGTACGCACAACCTTACATCTATCTGAATCATGATCTGATCGCTGAGAAGAAGCTTGATCTGGCTAAGGTCCAAGAAGCTATTGCGGATGAAATTGCAAAAGTGAAAGGTGTTGCGTTTGCTGTATCAAGTAGTGACATTGCGGCTAACCGAGTACCGGATACGCATGTGATGCAGCTAATTAAAAACAACTACCACCCTGCTCGTTCTGGCGACGTGTACGTAGTATTTGCACCGCGCAGCTACATTAACGACATGGAAGGCCTCCAAATTGCCTCTACACATGGTTCTCCGTGGAAATACGACACTCATGTGCCTGTGATCTTTGCAGGCTACGACGTTGAAGCTAAGAAGGTATCGCGACCAGTGACGCCATATGACATTGCGCCAACGCTTTCGAACAAACTGGGTATCACCCAACCAAGCGGGTCAATCGGAGAAGTGCTGCAAGAGATCACTGAGTAGACTCAATCTCTAAGGTTTCGTGAGCTAGATTTCGAATCCAGCACCCACTCAATAAAAGAGCCGTTTATCTGTTTCTGACTCACTAGGTCGAAACAAATAAGGTTCATCGCGGATTAGCGGGAACTAAAAACAAAAACGGTAGTAAGTGATATG